>NZ_JAEIGB010000010.1:0-112232 GCF_022341265.1 Geobacillus sp. YHL | reverse complement strand
GCTTACGATATTAATTCCTGAAAATGGTTCGCTAACTAGTGATTGACAACGCCCGTAGTGAACCGAAAAAATGTTCTCCACAAAGTCTTGACTGACTCCCGGCCTGTTTTGGAAGGAACATGATCATCAGCGAGGATGTACAATAGGAGAGGTTCGTTATTTATCTCGCTTTTAGCGCGCGGATTTCACTTTCATGCTCGAGCAAGTGCAAAGCGAGGGATTGAAGTACGAGCTCTTGCCGCGCTTGTCCGGCAATGACTTCATTGACTTTTTGTTGCATTTCTGTGAGGGTTTGTTTCATCGCCGAAATTTCATGGAGCGTTTCTAACGTTTCCACGACAGCTTGCCGAATAAACGGCAATTCGGCAACGTCCTCTTTCGTCGCCATCGTTTGTTCCATGCGCCCAATCCGGCTGTCGAGCGCCGCAATGTCGTCTCTGTTAGCCGCCACGGTCTCTTCGAGTTGCCCGATGCGCCCATCCAGCGCTGCGACATCCTCTTTCGTTGCCATCGTCCGCTCGATGGTCCCGATGCGCTCATCCAGCGCTGCGACGTCTTCTCTCGTCGCTGCCACGGTCTGCTCAAGCCGCCCGATGCGATCATTCATCCGGACAACGTCTTCTCTCGTCGCTGCCACGGTCTCTTCGAGTTGCCCGACGCGTCCATTTAACCGCGCAACATCCTCTTTCGTCGCGCTCACCGTTTGTTCAAGCCGATCGATGCGATCATTCACCCGCACAACATCCTGTTTGGTCGCCATCTGATTCCGTATTTGCCGCAGCTCATCGAAAAGGCGCTCCACCCATTCATCCATTGTTTCACCCCCTTTCCTATTCGCTTTCCATTATACCATCATCCCTCCACCAGTTTCTATCATTTTCTCTGCCAATCGACACGCCAATAAAAAAGCCACCCCCATTTCCCGAGCAGTGGCCGGAAAACGAAGATGGCTATAAAAGCGATCAACACCATTATGAAATTTTTTGTTCCTGCAGCGGCAGTGCAGCCGATTTTCTTGCCTTACCGAAATGGAAGACGGCGTTTAAGATGATGGCGGTCATGCTGCCGGCGACGATGCCGCTGTCGGTTAAAATGCGCAAGCCGGTCGGCAGCTCGGCAAACAAGTTCGGCACCGCCGTCACCCCAAGCCCCACGCCGACCGAGCAGGCGATGATCAGCAAGTTCTCTTGCACAGTTAGGTCAACTTGGCCTAACATTTTCACACCGTAGGCAATGACCATGCCGAACATCGCGATCAGCGCCCCGCCGACGATGAGCGGAACGACGATCGCCCCGGCGTACATGGCCAATACATGTTGGATGCCGAGCGATCCGACTTGCCACCATTTCATCTTCATCGACTCATCACCTCGTCAGCAAATTGAATGGCGCCGCCATCAAGCGATGCGATGCGGGCGAGCGACGCAACGCGGAAGCCGCGCGAACGAAGCAGCCGGCCGCCGTCTTGAAACGCTTTTTCAATGACAATGCCGATGCCGACCATATCAGCTCCCGCTTGCTCGATGATCTCCACCATTCCGAGCGCCGCTTGGCCGTTGGCTAAAAAATCATCAATGATCGATAGGCTTAATCTCTTTGCTGCATCGCATTGCCTGTTCAATCGCCGGCGCTTTACATGCCAGCAAAAAGAACATTGGCGGGCTCTGCTGCCGCGAGAGAAAATGACGTCTTCATCATTTTTTCACAAACGTCACCATTTGTTCACACTTCCAGCATCGTTTTTGTGAGAAAAGTCACTGTTGCCCCAGTTTTGTACAGTTATGATAGTGTCAAAGCAGGGAAATTGGCCGTTTGGCGCACCTGCCGAATTGCTGTTATGGGGGATGAATCCAACAAAGAGGAGGGATACGGCATGGCAAAACTGATCACAGCGGCCCGGCAAACGAAAAAGGAAAAAGAGCCGGCGCTCAAAGGCACGCTGGCCTCTGTGTTTCTGCTCGGCTTTTTCATCATTTTTTCTTGGGTCAGCGTCTACTTTTTATTTTTGCACCGCCTGTAAGCGGCAAAGGAGGGAATCGGTATGCACATCCATAAGTATGAAAAAATTTGGCTTGCGTTTGGCATCGGCTGTTTGATCGTTTTTTTGACGGTCGTCGGCGTAAGTGCATTCGCCGCCGGACAGCAGCCGCCGAGCTGCCTGACGACGATCGATCCAGAAAAAGTCGATTCGACCCCGCCGTTTGATCATCCGGGGCTCGTCAAAAAAGGAGACAAGGAATACGAGTTGAACATCGTCGTCGCCGCGTTTTCTTTTACACCGAATGCGATCGAAATTCCAAAAGGAGCGAAAGTGACGATCAACGTCACTTCGAAAGACGTCATCCACGGATTTGAAATCCCGGGAACGAACGTGAACATGATGGTCGAACCCGGTTATGTGAACAGCTTAACAACCACGTTTGACAAACCGGGCGAATATACGATTCTTTGCAACGAGTATTGCGGCGCCGGCCACCATATGATGACGGCGCGCATAAAGGTGGTGGAGTAACATGGCACAACCGTTGGAAAAAGTCGATCGCCGCGATGCGAAACTGGCGCTTGCCCATTTGTTCGTCGCCTTTACCGCCCTCGCGCTCGGGGGGTTCGCCGGCCTATTGCAAACATTAGTCCGTTCCGGCAAGTTTGAGCTCCCGGCTGGGATCAGCTATTACACGATTTTGACGACGCATGGCGTCTTGCTTGGACTCGTGCTGACGACGTTTTTCATTATCGGCTTTCAGTTCGCCGCGGTCAGCCGTACAACCGGGGCGCTCTCAGACGGTTCGCGCCGGACCGGTTGGATCGGTTTTTGGCTGATGACAATCGGAACAGCCATGAGTGCGTTTTTCATCTTAACCGGCAAGGCATCTGTCTTATATACGTTTTACGCGCCGCTGCAAGCGCACGCCGGCTTTTACATCGGCTTGGCGCTTGTCGTCGTCGGCAGCTGGGTGAGCGGCTTTGCGATGTTCGCTCATTATGCCCGCTGGCGGAAAACGCACCGCGGTCAAGTGAGCCCGCTGCTGGCGTTCATGTCAGTGACGAATATGGTGCTATGGCTCGTCTGTTCGCTTGGCGTCGCCGCCACCGTCGTCTTCCAGCTCATTCCGTGGTCGCTTGGGCTCACGGATCGGGTGAACGTGCTCTTGAGCCGGACGCTGTTTTGGTATTTTGGGCATCCGCTCGTCTACTTCTGGCTATTGCCGGCGTATATGGTTTGGTACGCCGTCATTCCGAAAGTGATCGGCGGCAAAATGTTCTCCGATTCACTCGCACGGCTGGCGTTTATCTTGTTTTTGCTGTTTTCGATTCCGGTCGGCTTCCATCACCAATTGCTTGAGCCGGGAATTTCGCCGTTTTGGAAATACGTGCAAGTCGTCTTGACGTTCATGGTCATCATTCCGTCGCTCATGACCGCGTTCGCCATGTTTGCGACGTTTGAATCGTACGGCCGCTCGCAGGGAGCGACCGGCTTGTTCGGCTGGCTGCGGAAACTCCCGTGGAGCGACGCCCGCTTTTTCGCCCCGTTTGTCGGAATGCTGTTTTTTATTCCGGCCGGCACCGGCGGGATTATTAACGCCTCGCACCAACTCAACCAAGTCGTCCATAATACGATTTGGGTGACCGGCCACTTCCATTTAACGGTGGCAACGACTGTCGTCCTAACATTTTTTGGTGCGTCATACTGGCTCATTCCGCATTTGACCGGCCGGGTGATGACGAAAGCGATGAACCGGCTCGCCATCATTCAAACGATCGTTTGGGCGGTTGGGATGACGTTCATGTCCGGCTCGATGCATTTTGCCGGTCTGCTCGGCGCACCGCGACGCTCGGCGTTCTCAACGTACGGCAATTCGCCGCAAGCGCTTGAATGGATTCCGTACCAAATCGCGCAAGCGGTCGGCGGCACCATCTTGTTCATCGGCATTATTTTGATTCTCGTCATCGTGATCAACTTGGCCTTTTTCGCCCCGAAAGGCGAAACGGAGTTTCCGGTCGCCGAGGCAGCTGCTCCGTATGAACGGGCTGCGCTGGCGCTTGAAAACTGGAAGCTTTGGATCGGCCTCGTCGTTGCGCTCATTTTGATCGCCTATACGGTGCCGATCATCGACATCATTCAAAACGCTCCGCCGGGGTCGAAAGGATACAAATTATGGTGAAACAAGAAGGTGTCCCCAAGCGATCGGGACACCTTCCTCTTTATGTGCATAAAACCGAGACACAATAGGACTTTGTCGACAGAAAAACTAAACGAACAGCGTAAGAACGATGTTTGCACTGACGCGCCTGTTTCTATAATCGATAAAGCGCCTTATATTTTTCTTCTAAATATTGAATAAGATAATCGGCTTTCAGCGTTTCGCCCGTCGCATCGCGCACAAGTTCGAGCGGCTTTTTCATTTTTCCAAACTGGTGGATATGAACGGTCAGCCATTCACGGATCGGTGCGATGTTCCCCTCTTCAAGCAGCCCAGCTACATCCAACTCTTTTTCCATCGCTTGCTTGAATTGCGCCGCATACATATAGCCGAGCGCATACGATGGGAAATAGCCGAAGCTGCCGCCGGACCAATGGACGTCCTGCAACACGCCGACCGCATCGTTGTGCGGGCGGATGCCAAGGTATTGTTCATATTTCTCATTCCATACATCCGGCAAGTCGATCGCTTCCAGCTCCCCAGCAAACAGCTGCTTTTCGATTTCATAGCGGATGATAATATGGAGCGGATACGTCAGTTCGTCCGCTTCAATACGAATGAGCGACGGCTTCGCTTCATTGATCGCCCGGTAAAACGCATCAAGCGAAACGTCGGCGAACTGCGTGGGCGCGTATTGCTGCAGGCGCGGATAATGCCGCTTCCAAAACGCATAGTGGCGTCCGATCATATTTTCAAAAAAGAGCGACTGCGATTCATGAATGCCCATCGACGCCCCGCTTGCAAGCGGAGTGCCGACAAGCGCCTCGGAAATGTGTTGTTCATACAGCGCATGGCCGCATTCATGGATCGTGCCAAACACCGCGGTGCGGAAGTCGCGCTCGTCGTAGCGCGTCGTAATGCGCACATCGTTCGGGTTGAGCCCGATCGCAAATGGATGGACCGTCTCATCAAGTCTCCCCTTGCCAAAATCATAGCCGAGCTCTTTAAGCAACTCAAGCAGAAAAGCGCGCTGCTTTTCTTTTGGAAACGGCGCGAACAAAAAGGACGTGTCCGGCTTGTCGGACGCGGCGGAAATGGCGTGCACAAGCGGGACGATGCGTTCGCGCAGGCGGCTGAACAGTTCGTCAAGCAAATCGACGGTCATGCCCGGCTCGTATTGATCGAGCAGCGTATTGTACGGGTGTCCTTCATACCCCCAATAACGGATAAAGCGGCGCTGAAACTCGATGATTTGCTCCAAATACGGGCGAAACCGGGCGAAATCAGCAGCCGCTTTCGCTTCTTCCCAAACGCTTTCCGCTTTGGAACAAAGCACGACAAACTCTTTGTATTCATCCGCTGGAATTTTTTTATTGCGCTCGTATTCTTTTTTGCATTCATCAAGCGTTTTCTTTGTCACATCATCCAGCTGCTCGTAGACGGCTTTGGGCGACAGCTTGGCGATAAAGGCTGCCATCTCCTCGGATGTCGACATGCGAAACACTTCTTCTGACAGCATGCCGATCACTTCTGATCGCTGCTCGACCCCTTTTTTCGGGGCGCCAGTCCGCAAATCCCAATACATGAGGCCAATCGCTTCGCGGTAGCCCGTCATTTTTTTCACGTATTGCAAAAACTGCGCTTCGATTGGTTTCACTATACTCAGTCCCCCTATGTATTTCATGGCCGTATCATCATTTCCATAACAAGGTGCCATTTTCCTGCTTGCCAGCGAGAAAATGCTATTTTTGTGGAAAATGAAAAAGGGAAGAATATCATTCTTCCCTCACCGCTGTCGGCAACACGTCTTTGATCGCCGCAATGACCCGTTCATCTTCCCTGTCGGTGACGAAAATGGAAACGATGCCGCGGTCATCGCGCGTGCGGATGAGCCGTCCGACTCCTTGGCGAAGGCGAAGAAGCATATACGGCACATCGACGTCCCAAAACGGGTTGCTATACGCTTTTCGCTTCGCCTGAAACACCGGATCATTCGGCGGATACGGCAGCGACCAAATAATGACGTTCGAAAGCGACGGCCCCGGGATGTCAAGTCCTTCCCATAAATGTTCGGAACAAAGCACCGTTTCCTCGTTACGCTGAAACTCGGCGACCAAATCGCTGATTTCACGGTCGCCTTCAAACAAAAACGAAAATGGTTCGCCGGCTGCCGCCTCTTTAAACTGAAGAAGCTCCTCGCGCGTCGGGAACAAGATGAGCGCCCGGCCTCCGGTTTCGCGCAATTTTTCAAGCGCATATGCGTATTTTTTGGCAAACAGCGTCTCATCCGTGCGGAACGTCGGCATAAAAATCGTCATCTGTTCGTCGTAATCAAACGGCGACGGCACACTGAACGATAAATAGTCATCAATGCCTAAGCTTTGGGCGATATAGGCAAACGATTTTCCGCTCGATAGCGTCGCTGACGAAAAGATAAACGGCATTCGTTTGCTGAACACTTTTTCGCGCAACACTTCTTGAACGGTGCGCGGCATGACGACAAACGTCGCCTCTTGACGCGACGACTCAAGCCACGTAATGGCGTCGGCGTTTTTCAAAAACAAATCGAGTGAATACTGGATTTGGTCCAAATATTCATCCACAATGTTCAGCTGGTAATGATCGATCGTATACGTCTCGCTTTCAAACACAAGCTCGTTGCCGATTTCGACCATTTGGCCGCGGAGCCGCTTCGCCCATTGTTCAAGACGCGGCGACGGCAAAATTTCTTTCCGGTTCGAACCCGGAACGTCTTTCGCGCACGCTTTCAGCTCATCAAAAAAGCGCGTGCTCGTCTCCAGCGTCTCCTCAATTAAATAGGCGAGCTCTTCACGGATGTCGTTTTCAAGAAGACGTGTCAGCAACGTCTCAAGCGTCGTCTCTTTCATTCGATATGTCAACGCCTTTTGCGCAGCGAACTCCAATAAATGCCCTTCGTCAAACACGACACAGCTCGCTTCCGGCAACAGCGGCAGCTGTCCTTCCCGCTTGCGCGCTTCATACGTCCAAACATGTTCCATATAAAAATCGTGCGAGCAGACGATCAAATCCGCCGCCTTCCGGTAATAGTCGCGCCAAAGCGTCTGTCCGCAGCGATGCCGCTTTTCGCACGTGAAACAGTCTTGAAACGGATCCCAGGCGATTTTTTTCCACTGTTCATCAGTCAGGTGGGCGTATTCTTTTCGGTCGCCGTAGCGGTAGAACGACTGCAACGGTTTGTTGTCATGGACGAAGGCCGGAAGTTCATCGTAAATTTGCTCATACAGCTCGATGTCGTCATCGTCATACGTCGTCACTTCTTCCAGTTTATTCAAACATAAATATTGATCCGGCGATTTCGCCAGCCGGACGTCGATTTCCAGCCCGAGCACGTTGGATAGCTTCGCAATATCGCCTTCCTTTTTGACGAGCTGCTCAATGAGCGTCTCATCGGCGCAGGCGATAATGGCCGGCTTGCCTGTATAACGGGCGTAACAAATCGCATACAACAAATACACGATCGTTTTCCCTGTGCCAACTCCCGCTTCGGCGAAGATCACCTTTTTTTCTCGAAACGCCCGCTCGAGCTGAAACGCCATATAAATTTGCTCGTCGCGCAGCTCAAAGCCGGCTTCCGGCAAAATGTCATAAAAAACATCGCCGATCCACTGGCTCAACTTATCAAAAAAGTTTTCATTTTTTTCTACAACAAACGGATAACGCTCATGGCCCATCGTCGCCACCCCTCCAATTGGCATAAACTCCCCCGGCATATCATGCATAAGCGCGCAACAAGTTTGTTGCGCGCCCGATCCCTAGTAACAAAACAATATTATGATCGATGGCCGCCGAGAAGTCAACTTCGAGCTTCGCGCGGCGGCCGCGGCCCCCAGTACTGGTAGTAATGCGTTTCAATAAAGCCGTTAAACAGTTTGCGCCGCTTCGTCGCCGGGCGGCCGTAATGCGTTTCAAAACCGCGGTGGGCGGTTAAAATGTACACCGACCACGTATCCAAGGCGGCGAAGGCGCGGCCGATGGCGCGATAGAGCGCTTCGACCTCCCGTTGTTCGCCAAGCCGTTCGCCGTATGGCGGGTTGCCGACGATCACCCCGTATTGTGCATCGGTCCGAAACTGCTCGGCGCGGCCCTCCCGAAAAGAAATGAGATCGGAAAGCCCCGCTTCGGCTGCATTCATCTTGGCGATCTCGACCATGTGCGGGTCAAGGTCAATCCCGCAAATATCAAGCGGTTGGTCGTAACGCGCCATCTGTTCCGCCTCTTGGCGCGCCTCTTCCCATACCGATTCCCCGATCCACGGCCATTGCTCTGAGACGAAATCCCGGTTAAACCCTGGGGCGATGTTTTGGCCGATCAGCGCCGCCTCAATGGCAATCGTGCCCGACCCACAAAACGGATCGACAAACGGGCGCTCGGGCGTCCAATTGGTGAGCAACACTAAGGCGGCCGCGAGCGTCTCTCTTAGCGGCGCCTCCCCTTGGCGAGCACGGTAGCCGCGTTTATGCAGCCCGGCGCCGCTTGTATCGATCGTCAACGTAGCGATATCTTTGTGAAGCGCCACCTCGATCCGATACAACGGCCCGGTTTCCGGGAACCACGACAAATGATAGCGCGCTTTTAAGCTTTCGACGACTGCCTTTTTCACAATGGCTTGGCAGTCGGAAACGCTGAACAGCGTTGATTTGACCGACTTCCCGATCACCGGAAACTCGGCATCTTTCGGCAAGTAATCGGCCCATGGCAACGCCTTCGTTTGTTCAAACAACTCCTCAAACGTCGTCGCTCGAAACTCACCGACTTTCAGCTTCACGCGGTCAGCAGTGCGCAGCCAAAGGTTGGCCCGGCAAATGGCGAGCGCATCGCCTTCAAACGTCACTTTGCCGTTCTCCACTTGGCACTCATAGCCAAGCCGGCGCACTTCTTCCGCGACGACTGATTCGAGCCCCATCGCGGCCGTGGCAATCAGTGAAAACGAAGTCATCCTGTTCCCCCTATCTGATAGGTGTATGTATCCTCATTCATGGCCTATACTTCCATTATAGTCATATGGAAGGAAAACACACAAAAGAGAAAGCCCTCCTTCCTGCAGGAGGGCTTTCCCACGATTCCAATCACCGCGTTAATCATGTTCTGTAAGCCATGTTCTGTACCTTCGTACTGCAAGCGGCTTTCGCCTCGTACTCCGGCGGTAATCATCTATCTACAGGCAGCGTACGCCGCCTGTCCTTCCCTCCGTTCATTTCCTTCGGGAAGGTGCCCCTACCATCATTTGGGTTTCTCGCTCGTGGGGTTTACCGCGTTCCACCTCTAAGGTTTCCCTTAGAGCTGCGTCACTGTGGCACTTTCAGGGTAATCGAACCATATCCGCATGCGGACGTAGGTTCTTTCCCCGCCGTCAGCCCAGCCGAAGCCAGACTGCCCTAGCTTATGGATTCGCTAGGCACGAACACTACGGGCATCTCAGCACCGTGCGAGCATGGACTTTCCTCTACGGCCGAAACCGGCCGCAGCGATTACCCGAACATGATTAACGCTGCGAGCATCTTACAGTATAGCTGATCTTGGTGTGAGAATCAAGAAGAAAAAATTAGAAATCCCTGCATCAACTTCGCCCTGCCGGCTGGTTATTCATACAGTTTCCGGCCAAACACATGCTTTTCTAAGTTGGAAAGGCGCTGCAAAATGTCGTAGTTCGTCGTTCCCGCCGACATCGCCGGCCGTTTTTGAAGCTCCTCGACTTGCCGCTTCAGCCGGGCGTTTTCCTGGCGCAGCTCGTCAATTTCTTGCTGAAATGCTTCATAATCTTTAATAATGAGATCCAAAAATTGATCCACTTCGTCTTGGTTGTACCCCCGTATGCTTACCTTAAATTCCTTTTCTAAAATGTCTTTCGGCGTCAGTTTCACTTGATGGGCTGACATGGCTTTTCACCTCAATCCGCATTCAACGATCATCTTCTCTTTATTTTTTCAGAAATTCAGCCGGTTGTCAATTGACGGATGGCTTGCCGCATCGATCGGGAAGCCGCATGGCGCCCACGCAGACTTCCCGGCGGCGCCGAAACGCCGTCCTCCCGCCCAAACGCCGCCGGCTGCCGGCGTTTTCCATCCGTAAAAAAACAGAAGCCGACAAAGCGGCTTCTGTTTTTGGCCCTTACTATCGCAACGGAAACGGCGGAAATGGCATCGGTCCCGGACCCGGGCAGTACAGATGGCGATTGGCAGCCTGAGCCACCGCCGATTCCGTATGCGGGAAATAATGTTGATGTTCATACAGGTGATGATAAACATGCGTCGTATGCGATGGATGGATATGCGGCACAATCGTTGCTTCGAAATGATGCAAAACGTTGCAACGAGGCGGATGAACGATCGGCGCCGTTACATTCGGCAGGCAATGCATCATATTCCTCTCCTTTCATCAATTTAGGCTGTTGCTTGACAATACTAGCCTATGATGAACGGAGTGGACTCGTACTAGTATAAACACCCATTTTGAAGAGCCATTCGCGCCAACAATCTACCGGCTCTCTCGCCCCCGGTGCTTCGGACGTTTTGGCATCGTCATTCGTCTTTTTGAATCCGTTATGCGGCGCCGGCCTCTCTGACGTTCATTAATAGATATAATTGAACACGACAAACGTCAAACCGACGACAATAAAAAAGAGATACAAAATTTTTTTGTACATGCTCCGCATCGTCTTCTTCTCCCTGCCATCGTTTTCGTTCATTCCGATGCCATTGTACACGTTTTTTCTTTTTTCTACAAGATTCACAACAAAAAGACGAAACATTTTCGTTTTCTGTCATATTTTGCGCTTGCCAGGGAAATGGACGAGTTCTCACCCGTTTTTCTTGCGTTCAAGCCGCGCGAGCCGCCTGCGCCATTCCGCTTCTTCTTTCTCGCTATGTTGTCGGCTCATCCTAGCGAGCGACCGCCACGCTTCATATGCCATAACGGCATAACGGTGCGCTTCGGCCGCATCCCGGAAATAATGTTCATACACCTTCGCCAGTTCAAGCCCGGCCTTCGCCTTCCAATAGCCATTTCCGTGGATCAACAAGTCGCGCCAAAGGAGAGCAGCCTCTTCATATCGTTTTTCTTTTCGGTATAAAAGCGAAAGCTGCCATTTCGCCGCCTGCGCTTCCTTCGCCCCTTTGCCGCTCGCCTCCTCGTACACCCCCCTTGCAGCCGCTGTTTCCCCGACCGCTTCGAACCAACGGGCGGCGGCCAACTGCTCCTTGGGGTCAGCGAGCCGGTCCGCTTCAAGCAGCTGAACGGATAGGTGAATGTAGAGAGCAATGAGCGACAACACGTCGCGCTCGTTATGGCGCAATACTGGCATGAGCCGGTCTGGATGGGGCGTTTGCAAAAACTCCTTGTACATCATCGGCGCCAAAAAGCCCGGCACATCATCGCCCCGCTCGACATGGAGAATGTGCCGCTCCACTTCCGAAAGGCGCAGCGAATCCAATTTGTCTTTCCATAAGCGGCGGGCGGCGTGATACAAATCAAAATGACCGAACGCTGGCAATTTTGGCACCATGTTGCGGACAAGCGCATGGCGCGTTTTCAGGCGCGGCCAGTCGAACGCTTTTCCATTATAGGTAACAAGCGTCGTATAATCGACGTCAGACAAAAAACTTTGATAGAGCGCCACTTCCGCCCCTGGGTATGGCAGAAGATGCTGGCGGATGGTGACGAAATCGCCAAGAATGCGGGCGTGGCCAAGCAAGAACATGATGTTTCCCGCCCCGCTTGAAAGTCCCATCGTCTCCGTGTCAAAAAAGAATAAGTCGCGAACGGCAAAGCCGCGGCAGGAGAGCGGATGGGAAAACGGCGCTTTCTGCCATCTTTCGTGCATTTCATACAGCGCTCCGAGCCGATAGCGGCCGTGCTGATAGTCAAGCGGATACACCGTTTCCCGAATGAGGCAGTAATCGCCGGCAAACCAATACGGCTTGGCGCCGTACTCCCGCCAAACGTCGGCATACGGCACGTCCGTCACAGGTCGTCCGTCCGGTTTCTCTTCTTCTTTTTCTTCATCGTTCTCCTTTTTATGCCGGGCGGCAAGCAATTCTTTCCATTGCGCCAACTTCGGCTTCATCCGTTCACCCCCTCCTTGCTTGACGTCGGCTTGCTTCTATAAGTTGATTCTCCCACACTCGGCAAAAACACGCATGACGACGCTTAAACGGACGGACCGGCCCAAACGGCAAGTTGTTCGTCCAAAAACTGGACAAGTTCGCGCTTCAACGACGGTCCGTCAGCGCTTGAAATGCCGATGCACGATGGGCAGCCGTCCGCACACGGGCAGCGTTCGACCCATTCTTTCACATGTTTCATGATCTCTTCATACCGTTCAAACACCGCCTCCGACAGGCCGACTCCGCCTGGATAGCGATCATAAAGGAAAATCGTCGGCCGTCCGGAATGCGGCGCCTTAAGCTGCGGCACGACGTGAAGATCGGAGCGGTCGCACATGACAAACACCGGCACGAGATGACCAAGCACATTGGCGATGCCGACAAGGAGTTGTTCAAACAGCGCCGGGGAAAACCGTGACGGCACCGCCTCCCACTCGATCCACGCCGCCGACGTATGAAGCGTTTCCTCCGGAAGGCGGATCGGCCCTGATCCGATGTTTTCAAACGTCGACAGCTTCAGCTTTTTAAAAATCGTCGCCATCGCTCGGACCGATACATCACCGTAACGCACCGCCATTTGTCCGCGCGTTTCGCTCCGGTCTTCCGACAGCACATCAAGCCGGACAGCCAAATTGGCGTCCGTAAAATATTCAACATCGACTTGGCGGACGTACGCCTTTTTCTCCTCCCAGTCGAGCTTTTCAACTTGGTATTGTGCTCCTTCGTGCAAATAAATCGCTTCATCATGAAGCAGCGTCATCGCGCTGAAGCGGTCCATTTCGCCGATGACGCGATGGTGGGCGGTGTCGGAAATATCGATGATGACGACGTTTTCCTGAGCCGCGGAGCGCAAACTGATATCATGCGCGGGAAACGCGTCACTCATCCAGTGCCAGCGCCCAGCGCGTTCGTTTAGCACCCCTTGCTCGGCCAAAAAGTCGAGCACCTCTTCGACCTCGACGCCGCCGAACGTCTCGCCGCGCCGGAACGGAAGCTCATAGGCGGCGCATTTGATATGATCGACCAAAATGAGCAGATTGTCCGGGTTGATGCGCGCCGCCTCCGGCGAGCGGGCGAAAAAGTATTCTGGATGGGAGATGATGTACTGATCGAGGGGGCTTGCGCTTGCGATCATCACAACGAGCGAATCGCCCTGGCGCCGGCCGGCGCGCCCGGCTTGCTGCCACGTGCTGGCGATCGTTCCCGGATACCCTGTTAAGATGCACGCTTGCAATTGGCCGATATCAACACCGAGCTCGAGCGCATTCGTGCTCACCACACCGATAATCTCCCCGCTGCGCAACCCTTTTTCAATGGCGCGCCGCTCGTTCGGCAAGTAGCCGCCGCGGTAGCCGCGGATCGTCGTATCGCCGATTCGTTCGTTCACCACCGCCTGCAAATGGCTTAAAATCAACTCGACACGGACGCGGCTGCGGGCGAAAACGATCGTCGGAATGCGGTTGACAAGCAGCTGTCTTGCGAGCTCAACGGCCGTTTTTGTCGCGCTTTGGCGGATGTTCATCGTCCGCTCGACAACCGGCGGATTGTAAAACACGAAATATTTCCGCCCGCGCGGCGCCCCATTGTTGTCAATAAGCGCCACCGGTTCACCGATCAGCCGCTCCGCCAACTCTTTCGGATTGGCGATCGTCGCCGACGTGCAAATAAACGTTGGTCGACTCCCGTAAAAGGCGCAAATGCGCTTTAAGCGGCGGATGACGTTCGCCACATGGCTGCCGAATACGCCGCGGTATGTATGCAGTTCATCGATGACGACGTAGCGCAGCTGTTCAAAAAGAGAAATCCATTTCGTATGGTGCGGCAAAATGGCCGTATGGAGCATATCTGGGTTGGTGATGACAATATGGCCCGCTTGACGGATTTTTTGCCGCAGCGCCGGCGCCGTGTCGCCGTCGTATGTATGGCTGTAAATCGACACCCCCATCTCGGCGATGATCTCGTTTAGTTCATTTTTTTGATCTTGAGCGAGCGCCTTCGTTGGAAAGATATACAGGGCGCGGCTTGATGGCTCTTTGGCAATGGCATCGAGCACCGGCAAATTGTAGCAAAGCGTTTTCCCTGAAGCGGTCGGCGTCACGGCGACAATGTTCCGCCCGCTTTGGACCGCGTCATAAGCGGCCGCCTGGTGCGTATACAACGAAGCGATGCCGCGCGCTTTGAGCGCCGCGCCAAGCCGCGGATCGAGTTCGTCTGGAAACGGAACGAAACTCGCTTCTTTCGGTTCGATTTCATGCCAATGCACGACATTCGGATCTTGGCGAAGCTGTTCGATCCATTCCGACAGCGTCTGTTTTTTCACGTCGCATATCACCTCGTTTCTATTTTACATGCATTCCGTTTGTTTGCACTACAAAAAACGCCCACCAAGAGGCAGTCCTCTCTCGTTTCAAACTGGCAGACAACCGATATATCGGAGCCGGCCGAACGACAGAACGTTCGATTGTATCTGAACGGTTTTGGAAAAAGGATGCCTTCCTCTCATCTTCCCCGCCAAGGCGGCATCCATATGGGTCATTCTTCTTGGCACAAAAAAACGTCCAGCCGCTACAGCTGGACGGAATGGGCTCCACGATAGCCGAGCCTTGCCGACAGTTCTTTGCCGATCTGCCGCATGCGCACAGTGAGCGATGTGATGCGGTCGTCCGTCATGCGGATCGTCGGGCCGGAAACGCTGATCGCCGCGACGACGCCGCCAGTATAGTCAAAAATCGGAACGGCAACACATCGGATACCGTACTCGTTTTCTTCCAAGTCAAGCGCATACCCGTTTTGCCGGACGGTCTCAAGTTCGCGGAAAAATGCCTCGCGGTCGGTGATTGTCCAATCGGTATGCTTCGGCAGTCCTTTCCGATCGATGATCTCTGCAGCCACCGCGGGCGGCAAATGGGCTAAAATGGCCTTGCCGACCGCCGTGCAATGCATCGGAGCCCGCTTGCCGACTTTGGAGTGCATGCGCAGCGTCTCCGTTCCTTCCAATTTTTCAATATAAATGACTTCCCCTTGATCATAGACGACGAGGTGGATGACCTCGTTCGTTTCTTTTTCGAGCTCGCGCAAATATGGCTTCGCCTCTTGGCGCAAATCGATCGAATCAAGCAGCTTTGAGCTGAGCTCTAAAAACTTGTAGCCGAGCTTATACCGCTCCGTTTCCGGATGTTGTTCGATATAGCCGTATTGGGCAAGCGTCGTTAAAATGCGGTACACCGAACTTTTGTTGATGTCCATTTGTTTCGCGATTTCCGTCACGCCCAGCCCGTCCTTTTTCGTGCTGACGATTTCGATAATTTGCAGCGCCCGGCGGACCGATTTGACCGTGTTTTCTCGTTCCATCGCATTCACCTCGATTTGTTCTCTCCGCTCGCCATTATACACGAACAGCCGGGCTTTTGCAGGCGGGAGAGCAGCGCAGGCGCGCATGGCAGCGAGCGCCGCCTTAACGGACGGAACGTATTCACCGTCAGGACGCGCCTGATGCCTTGTTTGGCCCAGAGATGCCGCAGGTTCGTTATGAACGTCGGATGGAAACGGCTGGCGCTTTGGCGGCGACGAACGTATTGCGGAGCGTGCCGATGCCGTCCACATCGCATTCAATGACCGTCCCCGGGCCGACAAGCTCGGCGCCGACCGGGCTTCCCGTCAAAATGACGTCGCCCGGTTGCAGCGTCATGACATGAGACAAATACGAAATCATTTTGCTGATGGAAATGATCATCAGCTCGGTCGAGCTGTTCTGCTTTTCTTCACCATTGACCCGCGCTTTCACCGATACAGCCCGAGGATCGAGCTCTGTTTCAATGACCGGGCCGAGCGGTGTAAACGTATCGAACGATTTTCCGATCGTCCAATGGCCGTCCGGGTGGAAAAACTGCGGCGCGGTGACATCGTTGGCGACCGTATAGCCGAAAATATACGACCACACGTCTTCTTCGCTCACCTGCTTTGCCTCTTTGCCGATCACAACCGCCAGCTCGGATTCAAATTTCACTTCACCAACCCCGCTCGGAATGACCACCTCCGCTTCCGGCCCGACGACCGACGAGGATGGTTTAAAGAAAAAGACAGGAATATCTGGCAGTTCCACCGGCAGCTGTGCACTTGAGGCCACATAGTTGGCGCCAATGCCGATCACATGGCGCGGTGCAAGCGGCGCCACGAGCGAAACGCGATCATAGCGAAATACGTTTCCCGTATAATCCCAAGCGGTGAACATATTTCCTTCGATTTCGCGGATCACTTCACCGTTCACCACACCGGCGCGAATCACGCCATCAGCGAGAAAACGGGCAAATTTCATCGATGGCTACCCCTCTCTGACACGATTTTGTTCCTCAACTTTTTCCTTGACTCGAGCCACCCCGGTCTCCATGGCGGCGCGGGCGACGGCGGAAGCGACGGCCTCGACGACGCGACGGTCAAACGGATTCGGGATGACATACTCTTCCGTCAGCTCTTCCGGCTGGATGAGCCCGGCGATGGCTTCGGCAGCGGCAATTTTCATCGCCTCATTAATTTGCGTCGCCCGCACATCGAGCGCGCCGCGGAAAATGCCAGGGAACGCCAACACGTTGTTCACTTGGTTCGGCAAATCCGACCGGCCGGTCGCGACCACGGCGGCGCCGGCGGCTTTTGCCTCATCCGGCATGATCTCAGGGACCGGATTGGCCAAGGCGAATACGACCGCCCCGCGGTTCATCGTCCGAACCATCGCCGGCGTCAACGCCCCAGCAACCGAGACACCGATAAACACATCCGCGCCTTGAATGACGTCCGCAAGCGTCCCGGAGATACGGCGGTGATTCGTTTGCCGGGCGATTTCTTCCTTGATAGCGTTCATCCCATGCGAGCGCCCTTCATAAATCGCTCCTTTTGTGTCGCAAACGATCAGTTCGCCGACTCCGATCGACAGCAGCAATTTGGCGATCGCCACCCCGGCAGCGCCGGCGCCGTTGATGACAACCCGGCAATCGGCAAGCTGTTTGCCAACCACTTTCAAGGCGTTCGTCAGCCCAGCGGCCACGACAATCGCCGTGCCATGCTGATCATCATGAAACACCGGGATCGCCATCTCTTGGCGAAGACGCTCTTCAATGACAAAGCAGGCGGGGGCGGCGATATCTTCCAAATTGATGCCCCCAAACGCCGGTTCCAGCAACTTGACCGTTTGAATGATTTGTTCCGGATCTTCAGTATCGAGGCAAAGCGGCACGGCATCAATCCCGGCGAACGCTTTGAACAAGGCGGCTTTCCCTTCCATGACCGGAAGCGCCGCCCGCGCGCCAATGTTGCCAAGCCCAAGCACCGCCGTGCCATTCGAGACGACGGCGACAAAATTTCCCTTCACTGTATAGTTGTACATTTCGTCTTGGTCGACGTAAATTTCTTTGCACGGTTCAGCCACTCCCGGCGAATAAATGAGACTTAAATCATTGGCATTCACGACCGGCACTTTCACTTCAACTGACAGCTTTCCTCTTGCCTGCCGATGGACAAGCAACGCTCGTTCTCGCAAATGTTCCATCACTGATCCCTAGCTACTAGCCTTCCCCATCCCCTTGTACCGCCTTTTGTGCTGCTTTGCGTTTGACAACCGGCCAATAGTAACTAGGAGCTGCCTCCTTTCTCCATTTATTTTCTTAATTTTCTGATCATAATAGATAGGAAGGAACAAGGTCATCCATCCCTTGTTCCTTATACAACTTTTGGCGTTTATTGCTGAATGGCGGCAAATTTCGCTTTTGCTTCTTGACGGCGGCGGTGCAAAATCGGCTCGGTATAGCCGTTTGGCTGTTCATAGCCGCGGAAAATGAGATCGCACGCCGCTTGGAACGCCACCGAATCATCGTAATTCGGCGCCATCGGACGATAGTTCGGATCGCCGGCGTTTTGTTCGTCGACGACTTTCGCCATCCGCTTGAGCGTCTCAAGCACTTGCTCTTTCGTGCAAATGCCATGATGGAGCCAGTTGGCGAGAATTTGGCTCGAGATGCGAAGCGTCGCCCGGTCTTCCATCAGTCCGACGTTGTGAATGTCCGGCACTTTCGAGCAGCCGATCCCTTGGTCGATCCAGCGGACGACATAGCCTAAAATGCTTTGGCAGTTGTTGTCGAGCTCTTCTTGAATCTCTTCCGCTGTCCATTGCGGATGGTCAACGACCGGGATTTGCAACATGTCGTCGCGATAATCGTTCCGATCGTTCGCCAGTTCGCTTTGCACAGCGGAGACGTTCACTTGATGGTAATGAAGCGCATGGAGCGTGGCCGCTGTCGGCGACGGCACCCATGCCGTATTGGCGCCTGCTTTGAGCTGCGCTCCTTTTTGCTTCAGCATTTCTGCCATCAAATCCGGCATCGCCCACATTCCTTTGCCGATTTGCGCCCGGCCGCGGAAGCCGGCGGCAAGCCCAACGGCGACGTTCGATTTTTCATACGCCTGCAGCCAAGTCGATGATTTCATCTCGTTTTTGCGCAGCATCGGCCCCGCTTCCATCGACGTATGAATTTCGTCTCCGGTCCGGTCGAGGAAGCCGGTGTTGATAAAAATGATGCGGTCGCGCACTTGGTAGATGCAGTTTTTCAAGTTGAGCGACGTGCGGCGCTCCTCGTCCATCACGCCGATTTTAATCGTATTCCGCTCAAGGCCGAGCATATCTTCGACACGGTCAAACAGCTCGTTGGCAAACGCCACTTCCGCCGATCCGTGCATTTTCGGCTTGACGATGTAGATGGAACCTTTGCGCGAATTCAAGTAGCGTGTATTGCCGATGAGCGAATGTTTCATAATCAAGCTTGTAATGACGGCGTCCATGATCCCTTCATGCACTTCCTCGCCATTCGCATGCAAGATCGCGTTGTTCGTCATTAAGTGCCCGACGTTGCGCACGAACATGAGCGAACGGCCCGGCAGCACGAGCTCCCCGCCATCCGGCGTTTTGTATACGCGATCCGGGTTCAGGGAGCGCGTCATGATTTTGCCGTTTTTCTCAAATGTCGCTGTCAAATCGCCTTTAACGAGACCAAACAAGTTGCGGTAAACGAGCACTTTGTCTTCGGCGTCAACGGCCGCCACCGAATCTTCACCGTCCATGATCGTTGTCACGGCCGCTTCTAGGACAATGTCTTTGACCCCGGCTTGATCCGTTTTTCCGACCGCATGCTCGCGGTCGATTTGAATTTCAATGTGAAGGCCATTGTTCTTCAGCAACACCGCTGTCGGATGTTGCGGGTCGCCTTGGAAGCCGACGAATTTTTCCGGCTCTTTCAGCCCCGTCGTCGCCCCGCCTTCTGTCGTCACGACAAGCTGGCCATCAACAATGGCGTACTGGACAGCGTCTTTATGGGAATATTGCGCCAGCGGCACCGCTTCATCTAAAAACTGCCGCCCGTAGGCGATGACTTTCGCCCCGCGCACCGGGTTGTACGACGAACCGCGCTCGGCGCCGTCTTCTTCGCTGATGGCATCGGTGCCGTACAGCGCGTCGTACAGGCTGCCCCAACGGGCGTTGGCAGCGTTTAATGCATAGCGGGCGTTCGTCAACGGAACGACGAGCTGCGGCCCGGCTTGCACGGCAATTTCATCATCGACATTGTCGGTCGTAATCTCAAAGTCCTCGACTTCCGGCTCCAAATAGCCGATGTCTGTCAAAAATGCTTTATATTCGTTAAAATCAAAGCGGCCGCGATGCGCTTTATGCCACTCATTCAATTTTTCTTGAATTTCGTCGCGGCGGGCGAGCAATTCTTTGTTGCGCGGCGTCAAGTCGGAAATGAGCGCGCCGAAATCGCTCCAAAACTTGTCTTGATCCAACCCGCTGTTCGGCAGAAGCTCCTCGTTGACAAAGTCGTACAACACTTTGGCGACTTGGATGTTCCCTTTTTGTACGTATTCGCCCATTATTCTCTTCCCCTCTCTTGTTTCTTATTACGAAACATCGTTTCTCAATTTCTCTAAAAAGATGATACCATGAAACGAAATGACTGGCAATCGTTTTCAAAAAATTTTCATTTCACTGTCGACGGCGTCTTTGTCTCTACACAACGCCCCGGCGTCGGGAACAGCTTGCCGGCGTTGAGCAAGTTTTTCGGGTTAAACACGTCGCGGATTGCCGTTTGCGCCAAAATTTCCTCATCAGTGAAAATGAAGCGCATCTCTTCTTTTTTCTCAATGCCAACGCCATGTTCCCCTGTAATTGATCCGCCGACCGCCGCGCACGCCTTGAGGCATTCGCTTCCGGCGGCAAGCGCCCGCTCCGTCTCCCCAGGCTTGCTCGCATCAAACAGCACAAGCGGGTGCAAATTGCCGTCGCCGGCGTGGAAAATGTTTGCGATTCTCAGTCCATACTTGCGGCTGATATCGGCGATTTCCCGCAGCACTTCCGGCAGACGGCTGCGCGGAATGACGCCATCTTGCACTAAATAGTCAGGCGAAATCGCCCCCATGGCGCCAAAGCCGGTTTTCCGGTTCGCCCACCAGCGGGCCCGTTCTTCCTCTGACTGGGCGACTTTCACTTCGCGCACATGATGGCGGCGGCAAATCGTTAAAATATCGTTGATTTGTTCGTCGATCCCGGCGGAAATGCCATCCACTTCAATGAGCAACAGCGCGGCGATGTCTTTCGGATGCCCGACCGGAAACGCGGCCGCTTCGACCGCCTCGATGGCCGTTTGGTCCATCATCTCGAGCGCCGCCGGCACGATTCCAGCGGAAATGATGTCAGAAACGGTCTGGCTCGCATCTTCCACTTCGTCAAAATAGGCGAGCACCGTCTGTTTGGCCTCGGGATTTTTCAACAAACGGACGGTGATTTTTGTCACGATGCCAAGCGTCCCTTCCGACCCGGTCAGCAGCCCGAGCAAATCGTAGCCTGGCGGATCGGGAACGCCGTTTCCGCCGATTTCAATCACTTCGCCGTTCGGCAAGACGACTTCAAGCCCTAAAATATGGTTCGTCGTCACTCCGTATTTTAAGCAGTGGGCGCCGCCAGCGTTTTCAGCGACGTTGCCGCCGATCGTGCAGCAATATTGGCTTGACGGGTCGGGCGCATAGTAATAGCCGCGGTGGGCGACCGAGTTCGTCAACTTCAAGTTGACAAACCCCGGCTCGACGACGGCGCGCCGGTTTTCGAGATCGACGTGCAACAGCCGCTTCATCCGCGTTAGGCTGATGACGACTTCGCCGTTTAGCGGAATCGCCCCGCCGCTTAACCCCGTGCCGGCGCCGCGGGCGAGAAACGGAAGATCATGCTCATGGCAGTATTTGACGACCGCCGCCACTTGCTCCGTGCTGTTTGGAAATACAACCGCCCTTGGCAAATGGCGGTGGACGGTGAAGCCGTCGCAGTCATACGCCATTAAATCTTCTTTCCGGTATAAAATCGCCTGTTCCCCAACGATGCGGGCGAGCGCTTGGATGTGCGGGTCGTTCGTTGCAATCGGCCGTTTTCTCATATGCGCACGTCCTTCCCTTCTTCTTTTTGGTACGCCCAATCGAGCAGCTGCACCGTATGGACGATTTTTTGGTTTCGTCCATGTTTCATGACGCCAAGCGCCATTTGCAGCATGCAACCTGGATTGCCCATCGAGATCAGCTCCACCTCTTGCGGCACGTGTTGCATTTTGCTCTCAAGCACCGCTTGTGCCATCTCCGGATGGGTGAGGTTGTAAATGCCGGCGCTGCCGCAGCAACGATCGGCGTTTGGCATGGCGACCATTTCCACCCCCGGAATGCTTTCAATCAAAGCGCGCGGCTCTTGGCGGATGCCCTGGCCATGGGCCAAATGGCACGCATCATGGTAGGTGAGGCGCACGTTCAATTCCGCTTTCGGTGGTTTGAAGCCCGTGTCATGCAAAAATTTGGACACATCCTCAACTTTGGCGGCAAATTGCTCCGCCTTTTCATGCCATTCCGGGTCATGGCGGAACAGTTCCGGATATTCTTTCAACATGCAGCCGCAGCCGGCGGCGTTAACGATGACATGGTCGACATGTTGAAACGCCTCAATATTTTGCTTGGCGAGCTTCCGGCCGGTTTCGCGGTCGCCGGCGTGAACGTGAAGCGCCCCGCAGCACGTCTGGTTCGGGACGATGACGACATCGTTGCCGTTATGGGTCAATACACGGATCGTCGCTTCGTTAATATCACTAAACATAACATCCATGACGCATCCGGTCAAAATCGCGACGGTTCGCTTTGTTTCCCCCTTCGCCTTAATGAGCGGCTGATGTTTATACTTTCTCCGAACCGGCGTACCGACCGCTGGCAAAATCGCCTCCATCTCAGCCAAGTGATCGGGCATGACACGCAGCAGTCCGGTTTTGCGCGCCACCGTCTGCAAGCCGCTTTTTTGGTACCATTTCAGCAGGCGGCCGAGCCAATCGAGGCGCGACGGATGCGGAAAAATGCCTTTTAAGAAAACGTCGCTGACAAGCGCCTTCCAACCGGTGAGCGGAACCGCCTGGCGGAGCTGGCCGCGCACTTGTTCAATGAGCCCACCGACATCGACATCGGCCGGGCAAGCCGTCGTGCATGCACGGCAATCCAAGCACGTAAAAATCGGATCGAGCAAATCAGGCGTCAACTCAAGCTTCCCTTCGCCGACCGACTTCATCAAATGAACGCGGCCGCGCGGAGAGTGCTGTTCTTCACCCGTCTGTTCGTACGTCGGGCATGATTCTAAACACATGCCGCAATGAACGCAATCAGCCCACTTGCTCGGGTCCGGCAAATCGTGAAAACGATAGTTTCCAAGACTCGCGGTCGCACACGCCGGGCTGTCCGCCCGCTCATTGGTCATCGTGCTCATCATTAAATCCCCCCAATAAAGCGTTGATCGTTGACCGTTTTGTTCGGATCGATTTTTCGCTTAATGCCTTCGAGCAGGAAAAAGTACGACGGCTTTCCGCCCCAGACGTCGACGCGCTGGCGCAGCGAAAGCGGCAAATGTTTCACAATCGCGTAGCCGCCCAGGCGAACCGCTGCCTGACGCAGCTCCTCTATTGCCGCCAACACTCCTTCTTCACTCCCATGTACATACGCCTGACAAAGCCCGTGGCCCAATCCGCCGTGCGCCTCAAGACGGACGTGGCAGCGATCAGCGATGAGAACGCTTTCCCGCAAGACGGCGAGCACATCCAAGTTGACGACGCCGATTTTCACCGCCGCTTCCACGCCGTTTTTCGCCAACGCCAGGCGCCCGTTCGGCGCCGCTGTATAAAACGCCTGCCAAAAGGCGGAAGCCTCCTCAGCAGCTAAAATGGACATTTCCGCCATTTTCGGCCGCAGCCGTTCCACCCATTGTTCTTGGTAATGGACGGCGTTTTCCACATCTTCAAACCCGATCACAAGCGTATAAACCGGCCGTCCCGTCAGCCGCTCGGAAAGCGCCGGGTTAAGCAGTTCAAAGCAAACCGGCTCCATCATCGTATCAAGGAAGGAAACCGCAAACGAGCGAATATCATGAACATCGCCGGTTGGAAATGACAATAAAACAACACTTTCATATTTTGGCAGCGGCCGGAGCTTGAGCGTGATCTCGCTCAACACGCCGAGCGTCCCCATCGCTCCAATGAACAGCTTGTTCATATCGTAGCCGGCGACGTTTTTCACGACTTTGCCGCCTGAACGGATGATCGTCCCATCTGGGTACACGATGCGCATCCCGATGACGGAATCGCGCGCCGACCCGTAGCCGAGACGCTTCGGTCCGCTGTCGTTGGCCGCAATCACTCCGCCGATCGTCGCTTCCTCCGGCCAAAACGGATCTAAGGCGACCTTTTGCCGATACGGGGCGAGCGCGCGCTGCAAATCGCCAAATTTCGTTCCTGCCTTCACGGTGACCGTCATATCAGCGGCCGCATGTTCGACAATGCCGGTATAGTGTTCCAACGACAACAAGATGTCTGCCTGTTCCCGCTGCCCGCCAAATCCCCGTTTTGTGCCGCGTCCAGCGATGACGACTTTTTTGCCATGGCGGTCGGCATAGCGGAGCACCGCAGCGATTTCTTCCTCTGCTCGCGGATAGACGGCCACCGCCCCATCATTGCCGAGGGGATGGAACGATTCATTCCGTTTGATCTGTTCTGGATGCAAAAACGCCTGCAGCTCCTCAATCCATGTCAATGAAAGCATGAGCGCCCTCCTTCGTTTCGTAATAAGAAACATTGTTTCTTTTTATCTGTAAAAAAAAGCGAACCGCTCGAACCGTTTTCTTTATCAGGCGGAGGGTGTCCCAAAAGAATCGGGACACCTTTTCTGATCACCGTCATATATACAAGTGATTTAGCCCAAAACAACCTTTGGAGCCAACCCTCCCTGCTACTTCTATTAAACCATCGCTCCTCCATTTTTTCAACGAATTTTTTGAATTTGACGATCATTTTGTCCATTCTATCTCTTTTACCACCACCCCGACCTGCTGCTCGAGTGGCTGAATGACCGCGGCCATATCCAAGTCGGCAAGGCCTGCGGCGACCGCTTCGGCAAACGCTTCTTCCGCCTGCATGCCGAGGCGGCGGCCAAGGCCGATCTCGTCCATCAACTCGTTCGCCAGGCGCACGTCCTTGTGCACATACTTCACCGCCCCGCCAGGAGTGAATTGACGCGGCAGCACGAACTGCTCCATATGGCGGCGCAGCATCCGGCTGTCTCCGTAGCTTTCTTTTAACAGCCGATACAGCTTCCCGGCATCAAGCCCATAAGCGACGCCAGCGACCATCGCTTCCGCCGCGGCGACGGAATGGACAGCAACCAAGTACTGATTGATCACTTTCGCCGCGCTGCCGGCGCCGCTTTCCCCTAAATATTCGACCGTTTTTCCCAACGCCTGAAGCAGTGGGCGCACCTGCTCCCATGCTTCTTTCGCTCCGCCGACCATGATTGTCAGCGCCCCTTGCTCCGCCCCTTCCGGACCGCCGCTTACTGGCGCATCCAAATAGGCGACGCCGCGCTCACCGGCGCGCCGGGCGACAAACCGGCTTGTTTTCGGGCCGACGGTCGTAAAATCAAGACAAATCGTCCCAGGCCGGGCCACGCTGAGGACGCCGCCTTCACCTGTATACACTTCGATGACATCATCCGGCATCGATAAACACGTGCAAATGATATCCGCCTCACCGGCCAGTTCTGCCACTGTCGCCGCCTGTCGGGCTCCAAGGTTGACAAGCGGAACCGCTTTTTCTGTCGTACGGTTGTACACTGTAACATTGAATCCCGCTTCAAGCAGCCGTCTAGCCATGCGCGAGCCCATCACGCCCAATCCGATAAAGCCGACGCGTGTCATCGTCCGCCTCCCCCTTTCATTCCGCGGTATTCATCATACCAGACAAAACTTTCGCTGCTTTTCCCTGATGGAATGTACTCAAGCCCAATCGCTCCATTGTAGCCGTGCTCTTGCAAAAATGCGAAAATCTCGCGATACGGAAGCTCTCCCGTCCCCGGCTCATGCCGCCCGGGGGCATCAGCGAATTGCACATGCGCGATGAGCGGTGCGTAGTCGGCAAACGTCGCTGTCACATTGCGTCCGAGCCGAGCCATATGATAGACGTCATATTGCAATTTCACATTCGTCCGGCCGAGATCGCGGATGATCGCCGCCGCTTCCTCAATATCGGTTAAAAAGTAGCCGGGCATATCGAACGGATTGATCGGTTCAATCGTCAGCGTCAAACCATGAACAGCAAGCGTTGCAGCCGCTTCGTCAATGCGGCGCATATACGTCTCCTTCGCCCGCTCGCGCGGCAAGTCCCTTGGCAACACTCCGGCCATGCAATGAAGATTCGGCACACCGAGCGCGAGCGCATAACGCACTCCTTCCTCCAGTGCACGCCGGAATTCATCATGACGGTCAGAAAAAATGGCGAGCCCGCGCTCCCCCTTTTCCCAATCGCCAGCGGGCAAATTCAGCAAAACAAGCGACAGCTCAAGCTGCTCGAGTTCATCAGCAATCGCCTCAGGAGCCACCGAGTACGGAAACTGGCATTCAACGTGCGAAAACCCATGCTGCTTCGCCTTGGCAAACCGGGCGAGAAACGGCGCTTCCGTGAAAATCGTCGATACATTGACGGCAAACTTCATCATGAGGCTCCTTTCTTCTCCATTTCTTTCTCTATATTCGCCCCACCGTTTGCCGATTCCTGCCTCACCGCGTTTCCCCTTTAATGCCGTAAAAAAACAGCCGCACCATTTCGACTTGCCGCTTTGATCAATGCCACAGTCATGGAAAAAAGGCTGCCCCAAAGGAGCAGCCCTTTTTGGCGCTCAATCCTCATCGCTGGCGAAAAAACGCAAAATGTAGACAAACAAATTGATGAAATCAAGGTAAATATTGACGACAATCATCGGGATATCCGCTTCCGTAAAGCCGTAGCGGGCCAAACGGTTGATGTCGTAAATCGTAAAGCCAAGGAAAATCAAAATCCCTAAAGCAGCGATGCCCATTTGCCCGACGCTGGAAAATGGAATGAACCATTGGATGATCAGCAAGCCAAGAAGCGCAAACGCGCCAAGCATCAAAAACCCGCCGAGGAACGAAAAATCTTCTTTCGTTCTCGCTGCGTAAATGGCAACGCCGGAAAACGATACAACGGCCAGCGCAAACGCTTTGAACACCGCCGCCGCGCCGATGATGGAAATGTAATAGCCGATGAGCGGATAGAGCGTCGCCCCCGAGACAAACATAAACGCAAACATAAGCGGATAGCCGACAGCTTTTTTCACGCGGGCGAACATCATGACCAACAGCAGCACAAGTTCAAGCCCGTAAAGGGGCAAATACAGGCCAGCCGGCACCCATTGCCCGGCATACAGCCCCGCCGTCGCGACGGCCAGCGCCGCTAAAAAGGAAACCGCCAACTTCGCCACTGGGCTATGCGGACGATAAACGGTCGAATGATTCATGGCAACCCCCTCCTTTTTCTTTCTAGTTTAGCATATATTTGTTTCTTGTCACAGCCCTTTCTTTTTGATTGACGCAGACTGCATGGACCGTCCACCATGATGTATGGCCCATCGTTCGATCCATCGAAACCAGCGGGCGGCAAACAGTTTTTTCAGCACCGGTGGAACGACAAGCAAAATGAAAAAAATGCGGAACATTTGATAACTTGTCACAACGGCAAGGTCGGCATGCGCTTCCCGCGCCAAAATTCCCATTTGATCCATGCCCCCCGGCGCCAAGGCGATGAACGCTGTCAAATACGGCACGCCATGCAGAGCCGTTAAGACAAATGCCGAAGCCATGGAAAACAAAATGAGCGCAAGACCGGTAACCACAGCCGCCAGCACGGCTCTTCCCTTTTCCGCGATGCGAGCCGGTTTCAGCATTAAGCCTAGATAAGCGCCCATCGCGATTTGCGCGATATCTAACAAAGGAGCTGGCAAATGGGGCGCCGGTGTCCCGGCAATGACCAGAGCCGATGTTCCGATGATCGGGCCAAGCAAATAGGCAGTCGGCAGTTTGATG
Organism: Geobacillus sp. YHL; assembly: GCF_022341265.1. NCBI lineage: Bacteria > Bacillati > Bacillota > Bacilli > Caryophanales > Anoxybacillaceae > Geobacillus > Geobacillus sp. YHL. Next base: position 84,471 of record NZ_JAEIGB010000010.1, on the reverse strand, counting down.
CGCCTTCCGATGATCGCGCTGGCAACCGTGACGATCAAATACAGCCAAACAAGACCGACGCTCCAATGCGCCCCTTGTCCGCATTCTGCGCCCGTCCCCGCCTCAGCGCCGCCGGAAAAGAACGGGCTTAAGGCGATAAGCGGGACGAGAAACACGACGCCCATCAGGCGCATCACTTGAAAAAACGTGACAATCGTTGCATCGACACCGTCGAGCTCCTCGCCCAACACAAGCATTTGCGACAATCCGCCGGGGATGCTGCCGGTGACAACCGAACGGAGCGGAATCCTTGTCCATCTCGCGACAAGGCAAGAAACAAGGAAGCTAAACAACAAAATCAACACCGTCGCCAGCAACATCGCCGGCAATTGTCGGCCCATCTCCACAAGCGTTCCTGCCGTCATCGATGTCCCTAGCGTATAGCCGATCGGAATGAGCGCAGCGTTGCGAATGCCGACCGGCCAATACAACTTTCCCTTCAAAAAACGACCAACCAAAAGCAACGCAGCTGCTGGACCGAGCATCCAATGGAGCGGAACGCCAAACAAGGCGAAAATGAAGCCGCCGAGCGCCGCGATCACCAGCGTCAACGCGATGCGCGCCATGCTGTTCCGCCCTTGTTGTCTTTCCAAAGCCAAGCGAACACTTCCTCTCCACCTTACATCAACGAAATTGTGCTTGCTGTCAATGAACAAAACTTGACAGCGCAGCGATTGTACTTGACTGCCGGTTTTATCGACAGCGGACGGCGGCGCGAAGGAAAAAAGGGGCGACAACTGTTGCTCTATTATCCTCTTTCTGCAACCTAGAAGTCTGCCCGACGAAACCATTTTGGCGGATTCCAAAATAGTGAAATAAACAAATGTTCCAATCGTATAAAACGGAAGATTTTGCATAAATATTCGCTGACTTCAATCCATCGGACAGTTCCTAGGAACGATTAAACAAAAGCATTCCTCTTCGTTTTGCAGAGAGGAATGCTTCCCTTCCCATGAAAGGCAAGAAATCCTCGCTTTTTTCGTCGATCGACGTCCGCTTAATCAGCGAATAAATCGGATGACAAATACCGCTCGCCGGAATCGGGCGCCATGCAAAGGACGCGGGCGCCTTTGGGGAGCTGTTTCGCCACTTTGATGGCGTAATAGGCACTGGCAGCGGCCGAAGCGCCGACCAAAATGCCTTCCTTCGCCGCCAGTTCGCGCGCCATCTGTTGGGCATCCTCATCTTTGATCAAAAAAATGTCATCATAAATCGAGCGATTTAAAATTTTCGGGATAAACCCCGGACCCGTGCCGGGAATTTTGTGCGGCCCCGGCTTGCCGCCCGACAACACAGGCGAACCGTACGGTTCAACGACGTAAATGCGCAAATTCGGGATGCGTTTTTTCAGCTCCTCCCCTGTTCCGGTCACCGTCCCGCCGGTGCCGGCGGTTAACACGAACGCATCGAGCCGTCCATCAAATGCTTCATAAATTTCCACCGCTGTTGTATGCCGGTGTGCATCCGGATTGGCCGGATTTTCAAACTGCATCGGAATAAAGCTGTCAGGGATTTCGCTAGCAAGCCGGTTTGCCTCATCGATCGCCCCTTGCATCCGCTTCTCCGCCGGCGTCAAATAGACTTTGGCTCCGTACGCCTTTAAAATTTTCACCCGTTCGACCGTCGCATTGTCGGGCATCGTAATGATGCAGCGATACCCCCTGGCGGCGCACACCATGGCCAGGCCGATGCCGGTGTTGCCGGACGTCGGTTCGATGATCGTGCTTTTTCCCGGTGTAATTTTCCCTTCCGCCTCCGCGCGTCGGATCATTTCCCAAGCGGGCCGATCTTTGACGCTTCCGCCTGGGTTGAACGATTCGAGCTTTATGTATACCTCTGCCCCGTTTGGATCAGGAAGGCGGCGCAACTTGACAATCGGCGTGCCGCCGATCAAATCTAAAATCGAGTCATACAATTTCACGATCGTCCCCAACCTTTTGCAAAATATTTGTTCGTCCCATTCATTATAAATGATTTTTCCTTTTTCATTCAAACAGTCTGTCCGGTCCGCAGCACCAGGCGTTTTTGGATCGCTTTTCGCAAAAGGACGTTCATTTAGCCGGATCGATTGCGATTTTTCCTCTGTTCTAGTCCGATATTCCCCCTTATAATTAAAAAATAAACGATGGAAAGCGAGGTGGCTTTTTTGGCATCTGCGGCACAGCAGCTCGTCACCCATTTAGAAGCCCATTTGCCGAACTTTCTCGCCTATTGGCGGCAACATATGAAAATTGCCGACGATGACAAATACATCGATCATGTCGAACAAAACGGCTTAGCAGTGTTTGAGCTGGTCAAAGAAGCGCTGTTGCGGTCGCTATCTAGCGAGACGGTCGAACGGTTAGCCAACAAAATCGCGAAAGAACGTGCGGAAATGAATGTCGGCATCGGAGCTCTCGTCTACAACGTCAACCTTGGGAGGCGGCTCGTCATCAACCACGCGCTCGCCGCGCCGCTGTCGGTCGACGAGCTGTCCCCGCTCATCGACCATTTGAACGAGCTGTTTGACCAATTTCTGTTTCATGTCATCACAAAATACAATGAGTTAAAGGAAAAAGAACTGCATGAAAAAAACGCGCTCATTGCCAGATCGCATCAAGACCGGCTGACGCTGCTTGGGCAAATGTCATCGAGTTTTGTCCATGAGTTTCGCAATCCGCTTACGGCTATTATTGGTTTTATTCAATTATTGAAGTTTGAGCATCCGCATCTTCCTTATTTAGACATTATCGACCATGAGTTGCAGCAGCTGAAATTTCGCATTTCGCAATTTTTGCATGCCTCACGCAAAGAAATTGTTGAAAGCGAAAAAGAAACGTTTTCGCTGTACCAGTTGTTGGAGGAAATTATCGAGTTTTTATACGCCACGATCGTCGACAGCGATGTCGACCTTTCGGTGGCGATCGATGAATCCATACATATATTTGCCTATAAAGATCAGCTGCGCCAGGTGCTGGTAAACATTTTGCTCAACTCGATCGAAGCGGTGAAAGAGAGGGAAAAACCGCGGCGGATCAACATCGCCGCCCGTTGCCAAGACGGAAGCATCATCATCGAAATCGCCAACAACGGTCCGTCCATTCCGGCCGACATTGTGGAAACGATTTTCGAGCCGTTTTTTACGACAAAAAAACTCGGAACCGGCATCGGCCTGTACATTTGCAAAAAAGTGATTGAAGACCATGGCGGAGATATCCGCTGTTTATCCGATGAAGACATGACGACGTTTTCCATCCGCCTCCCTGCATAATGAACAGCGGAAATGGGCATGATGGATGAAAAAAGGTGATGCCGATGAAAACGTTTTGGAAAGGCTGGTTGGAGCAGGCGGCAAGTGCCATCCGCGAATGGCTCGAGCGGGAGATGCATTCGTTCGCCGAGCTCGCTGCGTTCATCCGCCATCATCCGGATACCGTTCGACAAGAACGCACATGGCTTGGCTTGACGTACCGGTTCTACTCGCTCACGATAAACGGAGTGTCATTGAAAATGGAAACGAAAGTCGCCCGTGAAGGCAAGGAGCGCATTCTCTTTTTATCGGTCCATGCTCCGCGTACGAAAGCCGCTGTCTACCGCGCCTATGACGAAGACGGCGATTTGGCGGACATCATCGCCACTCCGCCGCTGTCCCAAAAAACCGCACCAGTTTGACCACGGTGCGGTTTTTTCATCATCATTTCGCGAAAAAGCCCCGCTTCCGAGCGAAATGAAAGCAGGAAGAAAGGTCAACCTTTCATGCCCTGCAGCCATTCTTGGTAACATTCCGGACAAAGCGTTTCTTCGTGTTCTTCGCCATTCGTATGGAACGATACGTAATGCACCTTGTCATCGCACTCGCACTGACAGTAAAAACATGTTTCGCTCATCGCTTTCCCTCCCTTGCCTATTAGTGTGAGCCGTCTTATAACAGCGTTGCAAGGGAACTATTCCCAGCGGCATGAGCACAGAATAAACGACGCTCGATGCGATCAGTGCGACGTGAGCGACAACAAATAGTCCAATACCGCCTCTTGCTCTTCCTTCGTAAACCCGGCTTGATGGTCGATCCAATACCGGTGCCCGGCGCCGGTCACATGCACCGACTTTAGAGCTGGAACGGCGGCATTCGCGGCAATGACGCGGCCGCGCCACGTCCGGTCGATCAGCGCCCGCAGACTGTTGCGCGCATCAGGGGCGATGCCTTTTTGAACGGTGCCCGAAAGCCCGAGCTCACCGTTCGGCCCAACCGCCACGCCGCCGTCGTGCAAATACGGCGCACTCCACGCCAGGCCGATGAGGCTCGGCACTTTATACCCGCCCGGCGAATCACCGTGGGCGAAGGCAAGCCTGAGTTGTTTTGGATCTAAACGGTTCGTCGGCACGTTCAATACTTTCGCCCCCTTTGGGATCGGGACCGGCGTATCCGGAGCGTACAACACGGCCTCTCCGAACACTTTTTCTGTCTTTTTCAGTGCTTTCGCCCGTGACGGTTCCGTGCCGATGACATTCGCCGCCACGACGCGGTTGTTCGTCAAATACGCCCCGGCATGGCAGCGGATGCAGCCGGCGCGGACAAACACCTCTCTTCCTCTCGCCGCCCGCTCCTCGCTGATCCGTTCATTTGGCGGCGGAGGATTGAGCGTATTTTGCCAAGCGGCTACGGCATTGTTTTGCTCATTGAACCGATAACCCGGCTCGCTGACGATCAACCCATCTCTGTTTGCTCGCTTCATACGGCGCAATATCGCTCCCATCCGGCACAAACGCATACTCGCCCCGGCGCAAAAGAAGAACGGCGCCGGCGGCTAAGAGAAGGAGAACAGTAACGCTTAGCACACTAGATGCAATCAAAACGTTTAACATATCTTGGACAGAAAAGCCGCTTATCTATTTTTCGACTGTCGAGGGCAAGCCACAGGCTTGCCCCCGTCACGCCTTGGCGTGGCGGAAGACTGAACAACCACCCGCTTCCTAGACCCATACATGAGGCTGAAAGCGGCGTTGTTCGGTCTCCCGACAGTCGATCAAATGCTCGGCAAAAGCCGCAAATGTGAAAACTTCAAATTGCATCTGTATGCAATCGGTCGGCCGCTGAAGAAGAAAATGGGATTTCACCATGGCAAAAGGTGAATCCCATTTTTCATGATTTGTCCGTCAATCGCCCATCCTAACAACAAAGGAGGTGAACAGCGTGAAACGCCGATACCGAATATGGGCCGCGGCCAGCGCGGTTGTTGCTCTACTCGTTGCCGCAGCCGTCTTGGGGCGACCGGCTCCAGAAGAAAACGCCCCGGCTCCACCGCGGCTGAAGCCGTTTGACGCCGAGGTCGCACCCACCCATCCAACCGTTGTCGCCTTAGACAGCTTAAGCGCAGGCGAGCAGCTGAAACAGCAGTTGAACAAGCACCCGCGCATTCGGGAAATCCTCCATAATCGCCGCGGTGACCGAAGCCATTATTTCGCCAATGAGATCGTGGTCCGCTTTCGGGCATTGCCATCGGAAAGCCGTCTTCAACAAATGGAGGCAGCCATCGCCGGCCAGTTCATCAAGCAGGTCGACCACGTGTTTGTATTCCGCTCGCGCGAGCAAACGTATGAGGAAATGCGCCGCTATTTCCGCTCTCTTCCAACGGTTGATTATTGCGAACCGCACTACATTTACATGCAAAATGAGTGGAACAAGCCGGCGCCGGTGCCGAACGATTCGTTTTACGCCCGCTACCAGTGGAACTTGCCGGCCATTCATACCGAAGACGGCTGGACGCTGTCGCGCGGCAAGCGGAATGTGCCTGTCGCCATCATCGACAGCGGAGTCGATTTGACCCATCCCGATTTAACCCGCCGCCTTCTGCCCGGATATAACGTATTGGCCGACGACCGCTCTCCGAATGACGAAAACGGCCATGGCACCCATGTCGCTGGCATTATCGCCTCACAGCCGAACAACGGCGAAGGAGTCGCCGGCATAACATGGTTCAACCCGATCATGGCCGTCAAAGCATTAAATGCGGACGGCTATGGAACGAGCATTGATGTAGCGAAAGGAATCCGCTGGGCGGTCGACCACGGGGCAAAGGTCATCAATTTAAGCCTTGGCAACTACCAACCGTCCTCGGTGCTTGAGGAAGCGATCCGCTACGCCGACGCCCATGATGTCGTGCTTGTCGCCGCTTCCGGCAACGACAGCACGTCGCAGGCGAGCTTCCCAGCCGCTTATCCAGAAGTGATCAGTGTTGGCGCTGTCAACCCGGATCTTTCCTATGCGCTTTATTCCAACTACGGCGACTATGTGGATGTCGTCGCGCCTGGAACGAACATTGCCAGTACGTTTGCCGGCCACCGGTACGCCGCCCTTTCCGGCACGTCGATGGCCGCGCCGCACGTCACCGCGCTCGCCGCTTTGATCCGCTCCGTCAACCCGCGGCTTTCGAACGATGAAGTGCGCGACATTATTCTCGAAAGCGCTGACGATTTGGGAGAGAGAGGAAAAGATCCGTATTACGGCTATGGGCTGATTAACGTCTACCGCGCGCTCGAGCTGGCTAAGCGATAACCGATGCTCCTTCCGCCAATGATTGGGGAACTCGTCGCTGGGAAAGGTCAAACGGACAAAATTCTCATCTCCTGTGCGAACGATGTTAAAACTCCCCCACAGCATCAATCAGCAAACAGCCGGAAACGGCGCCTTCGGTGCCGCATTCCCATAGAGGAGCGCCTATCTGCTGAAACGAAAAACGATGGGGATTCGGGCTATACCCCCATCGTTTTTTCGCGCGTCAACATCGTCGTCACCGCCCCGACGACCGTGACAACGACAAGCGAGTGGACAAACGGCACTGAGTCGATGATCATGCTCCCAGCTGAAATAATGCAGGCGTCAATGACAAAAATGATGATCCCGACGTTCCAGTTCGTCCATCTAGCGATAAACTGGGCGAGCAGGTCGGTCCCGCCCGTGCTCGTCTCCTCGCGCAGCATCAAGCCGATGCCCGCGCCGACCAGCACCCCGCCGATGACCGCGCTCAAAAGCGAATCCAACACCACCACGCCGCGCAAAACGGACAATACGTCAATCATCCATGAGGAAAATAAAAGTCCGTGCAAGCTGTTGTAAAAAAACGGGCGGTAGTAAAACCATGCGGCTGCATAAAGCGGAACGCTTAAGACGATCATCGTCAACCCAGCCTGAACGTGCCACACGTATTTGGCGATCAGCCCGAGCCCGATCATCCCCCCATCAAGCAAATGGTGAGGGACTAAAAAGACGTTGATGCCAACGCCAAGAAGCAGACTGCCGACAATCACCGCCGCCATTTTTTTGATCATCACGAAACCCCTCCGCCACGGCTTATCCCAACGAGCCAACATGCCTCCATATATATGTATATAGCGCCCCTTGACAGAGCTTGTCTCTTTTTTGCCGCATCGCGGAGGAAATGGCTAGTCACGGACGAAATACAAAAATAAGAGGCCAGGCCTCTATGCCCAACCTCTTATTTTTGCGCTTTTGTCGTCTCGTCATCGTCGATGATGCCTTTTGTCGCATTCTTAAATTCGCGCAGCGTTTTCCCGGCCGCTTGTCCTAACTCCGGCAGCTTTTTCGGTCCGAAAATGAGCAAAGCGAAAAAGACGATGAGCGCAATTTCTCCAAAGCCGATGTTCATGTTTGTCACTCCAATGTTCAAGCGTCGTTTCTTGAATCATTATACCATAGAAGAACGGACGGTGTCATCGTCTTTCCCTTGACAAAACGGCGACAATTTGCACATCTCTCATTGTTCCTCAAGCAGTCGCACCGGTACGTCTTGTTCGTGTTCCGGCTCATCGGTGAAATAAACGCGAGCCATTTCGCGCTCATCATCGACGTGCTGAATCACCACTTGTTTCCCTTTATACATCACCGGAACGATCTCCCCAGCTTCAGCCATTCGCTTCGCCCGCAACAGTTCCATCTACTCCCCTCCTTTCGCACTGTCCTCCGCCTGCGCCCGCAAGCTTTTCCAAAACAACTCGTCGCTGCAGACGATCTCATGAAGCTCGCCTTCGTCTCCTTTGGCGTTGATGATTTCAAGCAACTGCGTCATATCGCCCATTTCGTGCCGATCGTTTTTCACCGAATCATCCCCTTTCTTTGGCAAACTGATGACAGCGGACATCCCATCGCTTCGTTTCTGCGTTGACTCCCTCAAAAAGAAGGAGTATGATTCGAATTGGTGTGTATAGAAAGGAGGAAACACTATGAAGGAGCGGGACTATTATTTTGACAACGCGAAATGCGCGCTCATGCTCCTCGTCGTGTTTGGCCACTTTCTACGCCCGTACATTGACGGCGTCTTATGGGTGCACAGCTTGTATACGTGGATTTTCTTTTTCCACATGCCAGCGTTCATTTTCATTTCCGGCTATTTCGCCAAAAAATTCCATGAGCACGGCTACTTGCAAAAAATCACGAAAAAATTGCTCATCCCGTACGTTCTGTTCCAGCTGCTGTATTCGATCTACTATTTCTTCCTGTATGACAAACAGTCGCTGGAACTTGACTTATTGACCCCGCATTGGAGTTTATGGTTTTTGCTCAGCCTGTTTAGCTGGAACGTGCTGCTGTTATGGTTCGGCCGGCTGCCAAAGCGGATCGCATTGCCGATGGCGCTTCTTCTCGGCTTGACCGGCGGCATGATGGAAGCGGAAAAATGGCTGAGCTTGTCGCGGACGCTCACGTTTTTCCCGTTCTTTTTGCTTGGATTTTTCTTTCAAAAGTCGGCGATCGAGCGCTTGTTTGCCGCCCCAGTGCGCCTCGTTTCGCTATTTGTGCTTGTTAGCATGTTTTTCGTCATCCATTTCGGGTTTCCGGATTTGCCGCAAGATTGGCTGTACGGCTCGAAATCGTACGATACGCTCGGCGTCTCGGAACCAGCCGGCATTGCGAGCCGCCTCGCCATTTATGGGGCGAGCCTGCTCATGATGTTTGGCTTTCTGTCGCTCATCCCGAGCCGTCGCTTCTCCTTTTCCGTGCTCGGGGCGCGCACGTTTTACATCTATATCTTGCACGGGTTTATTTTAAAATATTTGCACGAGACGCCATTCCCAGACTTTATTATGGATGTGCACGGCTATCCGCTTCTGCTTGCACTGTCGGTTGCCATGATGCTCATCCTTGGAAGCAAGCCGGTCGTCCGGCTCGTGCGGCCGCTGTTGGAATGGCGATGGCCGAACTGGCGGCAGACAACGACCTAGCAGTCAAAAAAGAAGGGGGTGTCCCAAAAGGATCGGGACACCCTCTTTCGTCTCTATATATACGTACTGACCTCTTCTTTCGCACTATATTTTGTGTCTATCCTGAAGGCAGACAGCCTTTTGGGTCAGCCCCTTTTTCCATTTATGTTATGGCGCTTTGCCTACAAGTGGAAACCGACTTTTTCATTCAGCGCGTGCGAGCTGCCCGCACCGCTTCCGCTAAGGCGGCGGCCGTCGCCTTTGGCGACGGAGCCGAAGCGATGGCGCTGATGACGGATACTCCATCCGCCCCGGCTTCCACAACGGTTTTGGCGTTCGCAGCCGTAATGCCGCCAATGGCGACGATTGGAATGGTGATGCCGGCTTCGCGCAAGCGGCGGAGAACATCCGGTCCTTGCGCTTCCTTTGCATCCTCTTTCGAACTGGTCGGGTAAATCGGGCCGACGCCGAGGTAATCGGCGCCCGCCTCAACGGCCGCCATCGCTTCTTCGACGTTGTGCGCTGAGACGCCCAAAATTTTATCGCCGATTTTTTCCCGCACGCGCCGCGCGTCCTCATCGTCTTGACCGACATGGACGCCGTCGGCATCAATGGCGAGGGCCAGCTCGACGTCATCGTTGACGATAAACGGCACCCCATAAGCGCGGCAAAGGCGCTGCAGCTGCCGGGCGAGCGCCTCTTTGTCCGCCCCTTTTAAAGCGCCCGGCCCTTTTTCGCGGAATTGAAACAACGTCACACCGCCGTCAAGCGCTTCTTTCAGCACATCGGCGGCCGGACGTTCGCTGTTTTGGCTTCCCATAATGAAGTAAACAGCCAGCCGCTCCTTCATTTCGCCGCTCGCGATGCGCACCATCGTTCTCACTCTCCATATTGGCGGTACGCCCAATGGTTCGTCGGCCCATGGCCTTGGCCGATGCCGAGCGGGTGGGCAATCGCCGATTGCACAAACGCCTTCGCCGTCGCGACAGCGTCGACAGGATGCCGCCCTTTCGCCAGCTCAGCGGCGATCGCCGCGGCAAATGTACACCCGGTTCCGTGCGTATGGCGCGTGTCAATTCGCTTGCTTTTAAAATAGGAAAATTCGCTGCCGTTATACAGCAAGTCGACGGTTTCTTCGCCATCATCGTCATGGCCGCCTTTCACGACGACATAGCGGGCGCCCATCCGGTGGAGGAGGCGCGCGGCTTCGCGGCGGTCATCCATCGTGCGGATGACAACGCCTGTCAACGCTTCCGCTTCTGGAATGTTCGGTGTAATGACAAGCGCCATCGGCAGCAGCTCTTCTTTCAGCGCGGCCACCGCTTCCTCTTGCAACAGCGGAGCGCCGCCTTTGGCGATCATCACCGGGTCGACGACCAGCCGCTCCCATTTATGTTTTTTCACTTGTTCAGCAACCGTACGAATGATCTCGGCACTAAAGAGCATGCCGGTTTTCACCGCATCCGCGCCTAAATCGGCGGCCACCGATTCGATCTGGGCGGCGACTGCTTCCGCCGAGAGCGGATAGACTCCTTGCACGCCAAGGGTGTTTTGCGCCGTCACCGCCGTGATCGCTGACATGCCAAAGACGCCGAGCTCCTGGAACGTTTTCAAGTCAGCCTGAATGCCGGCGCCGCCGCCGCTGTCCGACCCGGCAATCGTCAACGCTTTGTACACCATCGTGTTTCTCCTCCCCTTTTACCGTTGTTCCACCCGGCCATGCCGTTTGACATCATCGACGCTTGTATACGCCAACGCGTCCAAAAACGCCGTCTGGAAGCTGCCCGGTCCGCGCTCCCCGGCTTTGGCCACCGCCTGCTCCGCTGCGACGCCGTAATACACAAGCGCGGCCACCGCCGCTGCCGCCGCATCGCGCTCAACGGCCGCAAACGCTCCGATGACCGATGTCAGCAAGCAGCCCGCTCCGGTCACTTTCGTCAACAACGGATGGCCGTTCTGAATAAGATACGTCGTCTGTCCGTCCGCAACGACGTCCTCTTTTCCAGTAATCGCGACAACGGCGCCGAGCTGCTCCGCCGCCCGTTTGGCCAACGCCACTCGATCGCCGCTGCCGCCGCCGGCATCGACTCCTTTAATCGTCCACGCCTCACCAATCATATTGGCGATCTCCGCCGCATTGCCACGGATCACGGCAAGCTTGACTTGTTCCGCGATGCGGCGCGCCGTCTCCGTCCGGTAGCGCGTGGCCCCGGCCCCGACCGGGTCGAAAATGACCGGCACGCCGGCTTCATTGGCTGCCTGGCCGGCGACAAGCATCGCTTCCACCTCTTTGTCATTCAACGTCCCAATATTGAGGACAAGCGCTCCAGCGAGCTTCGCCATCTCGCCCACTTCCTCTTTCGCATACGCCATCACCGGTGAAGCGCCAAGCGCAAGCAATCCATTCGCCGTCCAATTCGTCACAACGACATTCGTGATATTATGGACGAGCGGATTCTCCTCTCTTACCCGCTCGAGCAGTTCCGCCCATTCATGCCAATTGGCCATTTCCGGTTTCTCCCCTTTCCAAGCCCTTTCGCCGGCCATACACTGGCTTTCGCCGTACTTTCGGCCAATAGAATGATCCATTCTCCCCATCCATCAGTCTACTCTTTCTTTTTTTGAATTGCAAGACAAAGAAAAAAGGCGGCCGCCAAAGCGCACCTCCCTTTTTGTTCCATTACGAACGCGTCCATTCGGCCGCCCCTCCCTCTTCGGACGGCGCCGCCGGCGACAGCCGCTGCGGCAGCGGCCAATTCCACAAATCCAAATCGATGATATAGCGCGGCCGCCGTTTTGTTTCTTTGTAAATTTTTCCAATATATTCACCAATCAGCCCGAGCGCCATCAGCTGCAAGCCCCCTAACAGCCAAATGGACGTAATGAGCGACGTCCAACCCGTTTCCGTATGCCCGACCCATTTGAGGAAAAGAAAATAGGCGCCAAACATCAAGCTGACGACAAACGAGAGAAACCCAACGAGCGAAATGAAACGGATCGGGGTGACGCTGAACGACGTCACGCCGTCAAGCGCAAAGGCGATCATTTTTTTCAGCGGATATTTCGTTTTCCCGGCCAGCCGCTCTTTTCGGTCATAATAAACCGTCGCCGACCGAAAGCCCAAAAGTGGAACGATGCCGCGCAAAAACAAGTTCACTTCCCCGAACTGTTCAAGCGCGTCCACAGCGCGCCGGCTCATAAGGCGATAGTCGGCGTGATTGTAAACGAGATCGACGCCAAACGCCTTCATCAACCGATAAAACCCTTGCGCCGTATGGCGCTTGAACCATGTATCGGCATCGCGCCGCCGGCGCACGCCGTAGACGATGTCATAGCCTTCGCGAAACTTTTGCACAAATTCCCGAATCGCCGCTACATCATCTTGCAAATCGGCGTCGATCGAAATGAGGCAATCGGCATGCCTTTTCGCGGCGAACAGCCCAGCAAGCAGCGCGTTTTGGTGGCCGGCGTTATGCGCCAGTTTCAGCCCTTTCACTTCCGGGTGACGCAAACTCGCTTTGTATATGATCTTCCATGTGTCATCACAGCTGCCGTCATCGACGAACAAAAGCGCGCTGTTGGATGAAATGAGCTGCTCTTCAATCAATTGTTCGCGCAACTCCCGTAAGCGGCGGATCGTCTCCGGCAGCACCTCTTCTTCGTTGTAACACGGCACAACAATAGCCAACGTCGGTTCGAACATGTTACCTTCCTCCCTCCGGCACGACTTTGTATAAATAGATGGTCCACGCGGACTCTTTGGAACGGAACACCCGCTCAAGGCGCAAGGCGTTTTCGTCGGCATTTTCAATCGGCAGCGCTGAAAAAATGTAGCGCCCGCCCATGTTATAAAACACGTTTGTGTTCAATTCCAAGCTGCGAATCGTCCGCTTCGAGTTTTTCTGAAACATATACCGCTTGCCGAGCTCATCGACGAACAAATAGCAGCGCCCGCCCCATTCATCGAAATACTCGCGCAGTTTTTTGTTTTTCGCAAGCTCCTTGGCGATGATGCGGCGAAACCGATGCTTGTATTCGAGCGGATAAAAGTTGTTGTACGTATCGAGTGTGTAAAAGCCGTTGTATTGAGCGATCGCCGGGTGGATGCCGATGCTGGCGACACGGTATGTATGCACCGGGCGGCCGATATAGCGGCGAATGGCGGCAAACTGCTTTTCCGCGTAAAACTCGCGAAACGACGGCTTGTCGCGGTAGACGATTTCCTCATTGCATAAAGCAAGCACGACAAGCTGCAAGACAATGGCCGCCGCACCGACCGCCCGCCACCTTCGGCCTTCCTGCCAAAAAATTTTCAGCGCCAGTGCAAACAAGACGTAAATCACCATTGGCCGCAAAAAATGGTAGCGGGCGAAATTGAACTTATCGAGCAAATCAAACCGTTCGGTGAGCGGCAGCCATCCTTTGTAAAACCAAAACGCATACCATGTCGACAGCGCGAAGTTCAACCCGTGCAAAATCAAAAACAGTTTCTCCCGCCGCCAGCTTTTCCGCTTCCATACAATGTACAAGGCAACGAGCGTCACCGGTAAAATGACGAGCCCATGCACGGTCATGACGTGGGTATGGCCGAGCACATAGTTTTTGAACGTCAGCCGGATGACGCGCCAAAGCGGCAGACGGGCGTGGAAATATTCGTCGCGGCTTGTCGGCTCATTGGAAAACAAGAGCGAATGGACAAGCCGGTAATCGACCGCCAAATAGAGCATCGTCATATAGACGATGGCCGCCAAAAACCGCCAATTCCAACCCTTGCCGCGGATGACATCAATGAGCCACCAAATCCCAAGCGCGCTCAAGAAAAAGAAAAATCCAAGCACGAAGCTCGAATAGAGCGGCAAAAGCGTCAACACCGCCCAGTTCACCCATGAACGCTCGCCGCCCCGAATGTTTAAAAACGCCCAAAGCGCAAGCGGCATCCCGAGCGTACTTAACATTCCCGATGGCCAAAACGGCGTCAAGGCAAACGTCAACGAAGAGCCGATGCGAATCCATCCCCAGCGCTCGCCCGGCAGCACATGTTTTCGCAGCAGCAAATACATGCCGATGAACGCCAATACGCGGGTTGCGGCTTGACTGAGCCCATAGGCGTAAATGGATGGAAACAAAGCGTGAAGCCAGACGATGCCGCTGAATTCTGTGCCGAACGCGTTGCGCGGCAGTCCGTTGATGATTTGCGGGATGATGCCATCGACCGGTCCAAACAGCTCACCGCTTCGAGTGAGCACCTTATACCAGGCGATGTTCGAATCCAAATTGTCATGAACGCGCATATGCGCATCTTCACCGAGCACAAAGTACGGCGACACGTACAAGGCGATGGCAACGAAAGAGAAGAGCAGGAGTCTCTTTTCGATGGACGGCACCTTTTCTCCCCCTTTCGCTTTTACTCATGTCTTTCCTTATTGTTCAACCCAACAGGAAAATTATTCATGAGAATGGAAAAAAACGGACCCCTGTCCAAACAAAAAAACCGCCGTCGGCCAATTGAAGCCTGATGACGGCGGTTTTCTATTCACCTTTTGAACAGCCTTTTGCAGGCAACACAACGTTGCCCAAAAAAGCTGGTGATGGAACGAAAAAAACGCTCGGACCATGGAGATTTCGCTCTTGAACGCTCTCCACCTACGCTCACGCGTGGAAGTGTGGGGTCTTCTCGGTTTAGGATGATCAACAACCGCTTTTCCGCGCGTTCGCAACAACGATTTTGCAGAAAGCGCGGTTTTTACCGACCTTACAAACGGCGTCAAGCCGAGAACAGCGCCGCCGGATTGCCGATGAACATTTGCTCAAGCACTTCGTCGCGGATTCCTTCATTTTTCAGCGCGGGGATGATGTTCACAAACAAATGCTCGACATGCCAATTTTTCATCATTTCCGCAAACGGTTCCGGCAGCGTAAACGGACGACCGAGCCAAACGTTGACAGTGTCATGCGACAGCATAATTTGTTTCTCGTACCCATCGCGGAGCAGAGCAAGGAGCGTCCGCACCCGCTCCTCATCAGTCGGCGCGCCGACCATCCCTTGGATGCCGAAGCGGTCAAACGCAATGTAAACGCCGTAAGCAAGCGTCTTTCGATGATAGTCCGGGTCCGTGTTGCCGCACATATGGCCGATGACAATTTTTTTCGGATCGGCGCCGTGCTCAAGCAAATAGGCGGCTTGTTCCGGCCCCATCGTTCCTTCTTGCGTATGGGTGATGATGACCGCGCCCGTCTCTTTTTGCGCGCGGGCGGCGGCGCGGAAGAACATCTTTTCGTACTCGGTGATGCGCCCTTTGCTCGAGGCGAGCTTGATGACACCCGCCTTGATTCCGGTATCGGCAATGCCCTCGGTCAGCTCGGCCATAAACATGTCGTAAATGTCATCTTCTGCTGTTCCGAGAAGCCGGCGGAATTGGAAGTACGGCGGCGCCCCTTCCCCTTCATAATAATAGCCGGTGGCGCAAATAATGTTCAGCCCCGTCTCTTCAGCGACGCGCCGCAAAAACGCCGGGTTGCGCCCGCAATCGTTCGGCGTCGGATCGACAACCGTTTGAATGCCGTGCCGCTTCATCTTTTCCGCCGCCTCGACTGCGACGCGAAGCGCCTCGTCTTCACGGAACGTGCCGCGCGTCACATCGCCTTGAAACCCTGGATAGCCGAAGAGGAAATGCTCGTGGATGAGCGTTTTGCCAAGCTGTTCCACCGGCACCGGCCCGCATACCGTTTCTACCATCTCCGCCATCAGTTGTTCACCCCTTTCCCCGCTTTTTCATACTCCTCTTCCTGCAGTTTCCGCCAAAGCAGCTTGCCGCTTGACGTCATCGGCAGCGATGAGCGGAATTCAACGAGGCGCGGATATTTGTACGCCGCCATTTGCGTCTTGGACCATTCAATGATCTCTTCTTCCGTTACTTTGCCGACATACTCGTCATGAAGGACGATAAACGCCTTCACCGTTTCGCCGCGGCGCGGATCCGGCACGCCGACAACGCACGCCTGCTGAACAGCCGGATGTTTGTACAAAAGCGACTCGACTTCGGTCGGCCACACTTTGTATCCAGAAGCGTTGATCATCCGTTTGACGCGGTCGACGATGAAAAAGTAGCCTTCCTCATCCATCCGCCCGATGTCGCCGGTGCGGAAAAACCGCTTGCCGTCGAGCTCGATGAACGCTTCTTCCGTTTCTTTTTCACGCCGGTAATAGCCGCGGAACACTTGCGGGCCACAAACGATGATCTCCCCGACTTCGCCGACGCCAAGCTCCCGCCCCGTCGCCGGGTCAATGATGCGCGCGTCGACGTCAAACGACGGAACGCCGAGACATTGCAATTTCGGCCGGTCCGGCGGATTGAAATGCGTCTGCGAAATCGTCTCCGTCAGCCCGTAGCCTTCAAAATAACGGACGCCGGTGAGCTGGAACAATTTTTCCCCGACCGCTTCCGGAAGCGCCGCTCCGCCGCCGGAAATGCTCGAAAGCGAGGAAATGTCATACCGGCCAAGCGCCGGGTTGGCCAAAAAGTCGATCAGCATCGTGCTGATGTTCACCCAATGCGTGCAGCGGTGCAATTCAATCAGCCGGGCGGCCGCGTCCCGATCCCAGCGCGTCATCAACACCATGGCGGCGCCGGCGAAAATCGGCGTATGCATGCTATGGACCATCCCCGTGACATGGAAAAACGGCAGCGTCGCCAACGCGACCGAATCGCTCGTCACATCGCCCCAGTGGTAGGCGCCGACGATGTTGGCGTTCACCGTCCGGTGCGGGTGGATGCAGCCTTTTGGCACCCCGGTCGTCCCGGATGTGTATGGCAAGACGGCGATGTCATCAACATGGCCGTTGTATGGAAGCGGCGGCAATTGGGCGCCGAGGCAGTCCGCCCATAAAAGAATGCGCTCATCCCCAATGGCCCGCCGCGGCGCCGCCACTTCAGCCGGAAGCGAAACCGGCGATTCATCGGAAGCATAATCAGAATAAGCGGCGACGATGATTTGTTCCAACGCCGTTCGTCCAAGGAGCGGGGCCGCTTTGTCAAGCAGCTCCTGCCCAACGATGGCGACTCTCGTTTCGCAATCATTGACGTAAAAGGAAAGCTCCTCTGAGGTGTTCATCGGATTGATCGGCACGACGATCGCTTCAGCGCGCAAAATGGCATAGTAGGAGATGACAAACTGCGGAGAATTTTGCATGTACAATAGAACGCGGTCGCCCGGTTTGACGGACAGCTTTTGCTGCAAATAGCCGGCCAACGCGTTCACTTCATCGAGCAGCTGTTTGTACGAATAAGCCGCTCCGTAATAGTAAATCGCCGTTTTGTTCGGATAGCGCTTCGCCGTTGTTTCCAAATGGTCGACCAGCGTCGTCTCCGGCACAGCCAGCGTTTTTGAGAGCCGTTTCGGCCAATACGGGTAATGTCTCGTATTCATCCAACCGTTCCCCCCTCTTTTTGTCTGCTTTGCAAATCGGCAGCCACCGCCCAAAAGAAAGCGGTTGCAATAACATCCATATGCCCAAGCCTTTCGATTCATACCGTTGATTGTCTGGCTAGCATGTACACTTTTCATTGTACATGCTTCCACCTTTTATTTCAATAATATTCTGAATAGTTGAAACAAAATGGTATGCGCCGCCTACAGCAGGCGGCGCAGCACCGGCACACACGCTGACGTGGAGGCGACGATGACGTCGGCATCACCCGGCTTCGCCAAACCGTACGCGTCAATCAACATCGTTCGGCAGCCGAGCCGGCGGGCCGGCGCGATGTCATTGCCGATGTTGTCGCCGACGCAGAGCATTTGCTGATAGTCGACGCCAAAACGCGCCCGGATCGCCGCTAAATGGGCGGCTGTTTTGATTGGCTTGGCCGCCTGAAAAATTTTCTCGTCGAACAAACCAGCAAGGCCGAGTTTCCGCAAAATCGCTTCGCTGTCCGGCTCCGGGCTGTTCGTCATCAACACGAGCGCCGCTTTTTCACGCAGCTGGGCAAGCGTCTCAGCCAGCCCCGGCGCTCCATTCATCTGGAATTCCGTCCCCATCATCCATTCGCGCGTCTCCAAAAACGCCGCATATGTATCCGCATTGGCCAATCCGTAATGGCGGCCAATCGAGCTCGGCACCCACCAAAGGTCGCCGATGCTGAAAAACCGATCCAAATCGATCGCCACCGGCCCAGGGTAGGCCGCTTTGACGTCGGCTGCCGGCAACAGCTCGCCGCTCCAACGGCGCACTTCGCGAACATCTCCTTCTTCAAGCTGCAAAATCAAATCTTCCTTTGTATCGTACACCGTGCCGATGCGAAGCGGATGGCGCCCGGCCAGCACCGCCCGGTAGTCGTCCCAAAACCGCGGCCGGTCCGCTGTCTTCAGCCGCTTAGCCACCTGTTCGGCGTAATAGTCAAAATGCTCTGTTTCCTCGTACAGCGTTCCATCTAAATCAAAGACGATCGCTTTGATGTCTGCTCCGTTCATGTTCGCTCTCCTTTCCTGCCCGGCGCCCTGTTTTGCGCCTTCTTTATCTTACAAGATGAGAGAAGAAAAGTGCAAATGATGGAAACCGTTCCAATGGCTTCAGGACGCAAGCGCGGGGATGATCCGCTTGCTTGGAAAATGGCTGTCCACTTTGCCGAGAACGCAGCAAACCGCCTCAAATGAAAACAGCGCCCTAAACAGCTTTTGCTGCTTCGGACGCTTTACGTCAGCGGTGTTGCCGATGTTAAACGGCAGCCCGCCAAGAAGCAGGATAATCGCGAAGATATAGCCAAGGCCGGGAAGCACCGCGTTGGCAATGTCTTGCGCCCTCCGCTCAGACACCGCAATAATGCGCCAAATGTTCGCCTGGGCGCCGATGTCAAACAAAATGAAAAGCAATATAACGAACCCGGAAGCTCGCCGCCAGTTGGGCCGTAAACACCGTCGTCTGCGTCAAAAACCCGAGAGCGATGGCCGATGTCGCCATCAAAAAACGGCCCCGATCAACACGCTTAATCGGCTTTCATTCTTATGCATTGTCTCTCTTCTTATCGCAGCGCCTGAATGGCAATGCCTTCTTGCTGCAACGCTTCATACAACCGCTTGGCAAATCGCACCGCCTGCTCATTGTCGCCATGCAGGCAGACGGTGTCGGCTTCAATCGTCACGTCCGTCCCTTGCAATGAGCGGACGCGCTGTTCGCCAACCATGCGAAGCACTTGGCGGACCGCCTCATTTTCATCCACAATGATGGCACGTGCATCACTTCTTGGAGTGAGCGAACCATCCGCCTGATACGTCCGGTCGGCGAACACTTCGCTCGCGGTTCGCAAGCCATAAGCGCGGCCCGCGCGGATGAGCTCGCTCCCCGACAAACCATACAAGACAAGCGACGGGTCGACATCGCGCACCGCTTTGGCGATCGCTTCGGCCAACGCCGCGTCTTTCGCCGCCATATTGTACAAGGCGCCGTGCGGCTTCACATGCGTCATCACGCCGCCTTCCGCCTTGACAAAGGCTGCAAGTGCGCCGATCTGGTAAACAACGTACGCATACACTTCTTCGGGCGAAACCGCCATCGCCCGCCGCCCAAATCCGAGCAAATCAGGAAGACCGGGGTGGGCGCCGATGGCAACGCCATGCTGGATGGCGAGCTGCACCGTCCGCCGCATGACGAGCGGATCGCCGGCGTGAAACCCGCAGGCGATGTTGACAGACGTAACGTATAACAATATTTCTTTCTGTCCAAGCTCGTATGCACCAAAACTTTCGCCAAAATCGCAATTGAGATCAATGACCGTCATGATTCTTCCCCCCATTGGCGGCGAATGGCGGCAATCCACCGATCCAGCCGCCGCTGTTGTTCGATATAAAGCTGCACCGCTTCCTCAGGCGCGATCGGTCGAAACTGGATACGGTCGCCGGGACGCGCCTGCGCCAACAAAGGCAAATCGACCGCTGCCACTTGGGCGATGCGCGGGTAGCCGCCCGTCGTCTGGCTGTCGGCCATCAACACGATCGGTTGGCCGGACGATGGCACTTGCACAGTGCCGAAGACGACCGCTTCCGAGACCATTTCCCGCTCGCGCACAAGCGCCAACGTTGGGCCGGAAAGCCGATAGCCGATCCGGTCGGATTGGGGCGTCACCTCATAGAAGGCGGCAAACAACTGAGTGCGGCTGTCCGGCGTAAACTCGTCATATTCCGGACCAGGGACAGCGCGCACCGTTTTCGTTTTTCCGCCGATATAGCGGCTGGCCAACCGGGAGAGCCCCCAATGCAGCGGCTTTGAAGGGAAAATGAGAGCGGCCGTCCCAATCTTCAACACATCCCCGCGCCGCAACGGCCGGCCCGATACACCGCCAAGCTGCGCCGGGACGTACGTTGAACGGCTGCCCATCACAGGCGGAACATCAATGCCACCTGCTACGGCCATATACGCTCTCCATCCCACTCGACATGCCCCGATTTCCAACACATCGCCCGGCTTGACGGCCGCCGGCTTCCAAAGCGCCAACGGCTGCCCGTTCAGCGCGCATGAGAACTCGCCGCCGCATATGGCGATCACCGTTTCGGCGTGAAACCGAATCGTCGGCCCGGCCATCGTCGCCTCGAGCACCGCCTCATCGCCATGGTTGCCGGCAAGCGCATTGGCAAGGCGGTACGCCCACGCGTCCATCGCCCCGCCCACCGGCACCCCGGCATGCCGGTAGCCGAAACGCCCGCTGTCTTGAACGGTCGTAAAAAATCCGCCCTCCATGACTTCAATCATGTTCATCTCTCCAACGTGCAAATTCATCGGCGCCAATCGGCCGAAATTCAACAATGTCACCGGCGGAAAGCAAGCTCGGCTCCTTCCGGTGCGGGTCAAATACGCGGAGCGGCGTCCGGCCGATCAGCTGCCAGCCGCCCGGCGTCGCCAGCGGATAGACGCCCGTCTGCCCGCCGGCGATGCCGACCGAACCGGCGGGCACTTTTGTGCGCGGCACCGCCCGCCTCGGTGTGGACAAACGCGGCGACAAGCCCCCCAAATACGCAAACCCGGGCGAAAACCCGATCATATAGACACGGTAGCGGCCGGCCGAATGAAGCGTAACCACCTCATCTTCCGATATCCCGTGAAAGCGGGCGACCTCTGGTAAGTCCGGCCCAAATTCACCGCCATAGCAGACAGGAATAACAACCGTTCGCGCCAAAGGCCGTTCCGTCTGTCCAGACGACTCGACCTTTTCGCGCAGCCACCGACATACGTCCGCATAACCAATCGCCAGCGGGTCGTAATACACGGTAAGCGATGAAAACGCCGGCACAATTTCGTTGACCCCTTCTTTTCGTTCTCTCTTTAGGCGAACCGCTGTCTCATGAACGATATCATTTACGGTCTCATCGATATAATCGGCAAACCGGACGGTCACTGCATATTCACATAACGGAAACAGCGTATAGTTCATTTCCATCCCTTTCCTTGAAAACCAAGTTCACGTGAAATCTCCATCGCCGCCTGCCGAAGCAACGGAACGATGCGCGCCACATCATCCGGCAAAAAACGCTGTTCCGGGCCGGCGACACTCAGCCCGGCGATGGCCGCGCCTTCATGGTTAAAAATCGGCACAGCCACAGCCGCCGAATAGTTTTCCAGCTCAGAATAGCTGACCGTATAGCCCCGTTTCCGATCTTCTTCCAACTGCCGACGCAACGCCTGCTTGTCCGTTACGGTATTTTTGGCGATTTTGACAAGTTTTGTTCGTTCCAAATAGCGTGCTTGCTCTTTTTCGTCCATAAAGGCCAGCAAAGCGCGCGGGCACGCGCCGGCGTACAGCGGCGCGCGCCGGCCGACTTTCGTATAGACGCGCACCGGCTCGGACGTCTCGACTTTTTCAATATAGAGCGCCTCATCACCGTCGCGGATGACAAGATTCACCGCTTCGTTCGTCGCTTCTTTCAGCCGCTCCATCACCGGCAGCGCCACCCGACGAATATCGAGCCGCTCGGCAACGAGCGACCCAAACGTCAACAATGCCAAACCGAGTTCATAGTGATCGCCCCGCTTTTGCAAAAAGCCAAGCGCGACAAGCGACTGCGCCATCCGGTATACCGATGTTTTCGGCATCTGAAGCCGTTCGACCATCTCTGGCAAAGTCAACCGTTCGCAGTCGAGAAACAAATCAAGCAGTTCTTTTGTTTTTAACACCGTTTTGTTCATCATTGCCCCTCAATTCCGAATATCAGAATATTAATTCCAAAATACGGACTATATATTCTTATTATAATGAAAAGTAGGACAATTTTCCACCCCCAAAATGAAAAGCGTCTGCTGAACAGACGCCGTTGGATTCAACTCGATAAGCGTTTTGAAAACACATAACTGACTTTTGCATATTCCATTTTTTCCTCATAAAAGCGATGGGCGTCTATCCGTTGCAGGCCGGACGACAGCGAAACAATCCCGTAGCCGTGCTCCCTCGCCCACTCGTGCACATAGGACAACAACGCCTTTCCATATCCTTTCGAACGTTCGCTCGAAGCGGTAACCAAATCGCACACCCAAATAAAGCGGCCGTTATAGAGCGTGATCATCGGCATGAATCCGACAACCGCAACCATTTTGTCCTGATCATATAACGCCACAAGCTGATACCCTTCTTGTTCTTGCGCTTCTCGCACGAGCGCCGTGTAGGTTTCCTCATCCAAATGGGTGCGCAGCTCACGCATCACCGGAAAGGCGCTTCTCACTTCTTCCTCCGTTTCAAGCCAAACGAATCGCAGCACGATTCCCATCTCCCTTCTTCTATTTCTACATTCATGATATCAATATTTATCTAAAAATGGAACTGCCTCCTTTCCGCAACGTTGATCATCGTTTCGAAAGAAGACTCTCGCTTCAAACGCGTAAAGGTCGCAGCCCAGCGATCAGCGGAAGCTGAATGTCGGCTGATAAACCAACCATTACAGCCGCAGGCGCAAATACGGCTTCAGCGGTGAACTACCCACCACCTACGCTTCACTTAGAGGTGGGGGCTTCAAGCGACTTGTGTGTGTTCGCTGAACGGTAAGCCACACACAAGAACCCTTTACGCTTCCCTTCGTTCCGAAGGTGTCCGTTCTAGCCATATTCTATCCTATTCGTTGGCTAACGCCAACCGACATTCATCTCCCACTTTCACTGGTGCTGGCGCACCTTCACGTTTAGAAGTAGGAGACTTCTTTCGGAGGGAAGTTGAAAATGGGATCGAGAATTCGCAAATGCCGGCGGTGTAAGGGGCTATTTCATACAGCCCATACGCCAGCCGGTCATCGCAAACCGGCAGGAATCGTGTTCATCCCCCATTGTCCCTTTCAATGGGCCGGTTGATCACGTCAGCGAAGTGAGCACAGCCGGCAAGGCATCCACAACGTCCGACGCCAATACATCCCAGGACGAATGACCGTGTTGAACAAGCCAATCAGCAGCCTTTCCATGCACGAACACCGCATTGCTCACCGCCGGCTGCACCGCCTCGTGCTGCAGCAAAAACGCCGCCACGATGCCCGTCAACACGTCGCCGCTCCCGCCTTTCGCCAAAGCCGGGTTGCCGGTCGTGTTGACATATTGCGATCCATCCGGCGCCGTCACAATCGTATACGGCCCTTTCAACACGACATACACGCCATATTCCATCGCCAGCCGCTTCGACACGCCAAACCGGTCGCGTTCCACCTCGCTGACCGGGCGGCGAAGGAGGCGCGCCATTTCCCCCGGATGCGGCGTGATCACCGTCGGCGCGCTCCGTTCGCGCACCAGCTCGGCGTAATCGCCCCAAAAAAACAAGGCATCGGCGTCGATGACAAGCGGCACCGGCTGGCGCACAAGCTCATTGACCAAGCGGCGAACCCCTTCCGTCCGGCCCATCCCTGGGCCGACAGCGATCGCATCGATCTCAAGCCCATCCCAATCGGCCGCGCCGGCAAACGCGCCGCCCTCGGCCGGCCATAATCGACACATCGCCTCCGGCACGCGGTTGGCAACCGCCTCGTACACCGTTTCCGGAACCGCCATGGTCACAAGTCCGGCCCCGCTTCGCAGCGCCGCTTTGGCGGCGAGCGTCACCGCTCCGGCCATCGCCTTGGACCCGCCGACGATGAGCAACTTGCCGTACGTTCCTTTATGAGATGACCGTGTTCGCTTCGGCATCGTCCGCACCACATCGCTCTTTTCCCACAAAAACCGAGCAGCCGCCTTCGCCTGCACCGCTAGCGGCGGGATGCCGATATCGACAACAGCGATTTCTCCGTAATAATCGGCCGCCGGGAACGTATACGCCCCAAGTTTCGGGCATTGCACCGTCAGTGTCGCATCAGCGCGGACCGCCATGCCGGCTTCCCCACCGTCCGCCGGCACCCCGCTCGGCACGTCAATCGCATAAACGACCGCCGGCGAACGGTTCACTTGCTCGATGATTTCCTTATATGGCGGACGTACGTCCCCTTTGACGCCGATGCCAAGCAAGGCGTCAATGATGATGTCATAATGCGGCAAGAGCGCCGCCAACTCCCGCTCTTTTCCTTCATAAGCGATCCATGCATAACCGGACCGCTCGTACACCTCAAGCGCCGTGCGCGCCGCCCCTTTCACCTTTTCCTTTGGCGGAACGAGCCAGACATCGGTTTCATAGCCATAACTTTTCAACATGCGCGCGATGACGAACCCATCGCCGCCGTTGTTGCCCGTGCCCGCGAGCACCGCCACCTTGGCAGCGGGCGGAATCCGCTTCTTCAGCGCCCAAAACAGCGCCTGTCCGGCGTTTTCCATCAACGAGTCAGCGCTGATGCCGATCCGTTCTGCCACTTCCCGGTCAATGGCGTACATTTCCTCAGCCGTTACGATCGGAATCATATACGTTGCCCCTTTCGATTGTTCTTCCCATACATATAAATTGTACAATTTTACCAGGAAACTTCACAAAAGAATACCACTTAGATCTTTTAGAGGCCATCGTTGCACCGACCGCCCCGATGGGCATTGACTCGGACAAATTCAAATCTCACCAACATCTGCCGCCTTGCGGGCGGCGGGTGTTTCTTTTTGTAGACGATCAATCGGGAAAAGCAGTATAGTAGAAAGTAGAAATGTTCAGTCTTCGTTCACTCGAAAAAAAGAGGCGACCGACCTTGACATACATCGAAAAGGGAAGCATCACCTATCTGAAAGCAAGCATATCGCTCTTTTTCGGCGGGTTTGTGACGTTTGCCGTGCTGTATACACCCCAGCCGTTGCTGCCGATTTTCGCCAAACAGTTTCACGTTTCGGCCGCAGCGGCGAGTTTAACCGTATCAGCATCGACCGGCGCACTTGCCGTCGCGATGCTGGCCGCGGCCAACTTGTCGGATCGGATCGGCAAAAAGCGGGTGATGGCCGCCTCGATGTGGCTGACATCGCTGTTGGCCATCGCAATGGCGTTCAGCCCGGATTTTCCGACGCTGCTTGCGGCGCGCACGCTCGTTGGCATCACGGCAGCCGGCATCCCTTCCTTGGCCATGGCGTATGTCGCCGAAGAGTTCCATCCGGCCAGCATCGGCAAGGCCATGGGGCTCTATATTAGCGGCACATCGATCGGCGGCATGGCCGGGCGGATTTTGACGGGCGTACTGACCGATCTTTTTTCCTGGCGCTCGGCGCTGATCACGATCGGATTTCTATCATTGGCGCTTTCCCTTGCCTTTACCGTCTTTCTGCCCGCACCAAGACAGGCCGTCCGGCGGCGGAACAGGGAAACGCTGCGGCAGGCATACGCCGTCCACCTTCGCAACAAGCCGCTTATGGCGCTCGTAGTGCTTGGCTTTTTGTTCATGGGCGGGTTTGTGACGCTGTACAATTACATCGGCTTTTTGCTGAGCGAGCCTCCGTATTCATTCCGACAATCCGTGCTCGGCTTTTTGTTTATCGTTTACATATTTGGCGGCATCGGCTCTGTCTATATGGGACGGCGGGCGGATCTTCGCGGCCACGCCTGCACCTTGCGTTTGTCGGTCGCTTTGACGGCGCTCGGGGCGCTCGCCACGCTCGCTCCGTCCGTGCTCGTGAAAATAGCCGGTTTGGCGCTGTTTACGTTTGGCTTTTTCGGCTGCCACTCCATCGCCAGCGCCTGGATCGGCGAACAGGCGCACGTCTATAAGGCGCAGGCGTCTTCCTTGTATCTTCTTTTCTATTATTTAGGGTCAAGCCTTGCCGGAACAGCCGGCGGCTACGTCTGGACGCATTTCCATTGGAGCGGTGTCATCGCTTTTGTCATCACACTCCTCGCTCTGTCCGGCCCGCTTATCTTCTATGCGGAAAAACGGCGGCCATCGCCTTCGCGATGACCGCCGCCTCGATTACGGCTGCTTGGCGATCACTTGCAGCCCAAACTGCAGGCAATCGTCGCAAATCGCCGCCAGCGGACCTTTGGCCAGCCTTGGTTTTTCTTTGAGACAAAATGAGCAGCGGCCGCCGCCATGCGCCTCTTCGGCCTCCAAGGCCAGCGTTTCCTCAAGTTTTTCCAATGAGAAGACAGCCAACGCCTCGTATACATTATCAAGCAAATAATCATCAATATAGGCACATTTTCCTTCCCAACGGAGCGCGATGAGTTTCGCCCCCACCGCCATCCCTTCGTAAAACCGGCGCCGGGCTTCGTCCTCCCTTTGCTCGGCCATAGCGATCAATTCATCGGCAAAACGCTCGAGCGCCCGAGGCGTGCATTCATCAAGCCATCTTGTTGTTCCGCTTGTCATGCACATTTCCCCTCCCTCGTTTCTTTCCCTTTTCAATACGACAAACGGGCGTATTTTCCTTCTTCACCGCGGCCATTCATCAAGAAAACGGGATCGCAGCTCAAGCGGCGGCAGCTGGCAATGATCACGCTTTGGAACGAGACGATGCCGACGATTGGCAATCGCGTCATACATATGATCGCGCAACAGCCGAGGGATGAGAAACCCAGCCGCTGCCAGCCAATTCCACGGCCAAGCTAGACGCCGGCCGATGCGCAGGACAGCGTCGGATTTTACATAACAGCATCCGTTCTCGATGAGGACGACGCTGTCTTCTGCTGACATCTCCTTCTTTGCCAGCAACGCTTGGCCAACGATGCTCTGTTGCGCCGCAAAGCGGAACACCGCCTGGCGGTCGCGGGCGGCGATCCAGTGCGCGCTCGCATGGCAAAACAGGCAATCGCCATCAAATAAGATGACAGGATGCATCACGTTCCCTCCATTGACCGGCTGTCGACCGGCTCGATGCAGGCGATCACGTCGTTTTTCGACGAGTTGACCAGCGGCGCCACTTCGTACATGCGCATCTCGCCGCTCGGATACGGCAACAACAACGATTTCAAATACTCGCTGTCATCCAAGCGCGGATCAAGCCAGTCGTCATGCCGCTCGGGAGGCAACATGACCGGCATCCGGTCGTGAATGGGGGCGATGAGCTCGTTCGCCTTTGTCGTGATGATCGCGCACGTCTCAATCGGATCGCTCGCTCCCTCCCAGCGCTCCCACAATCCAGCGAACGCAAATGGCTCGCCCGTTTTGAGGGTGAACCGGTACGGCACTTTTTTCGTTCCTTCCTTTTTCCACTCGTAAAACCCGTCAGCTAAAATGAGGCAGCGCCGCCGCTTGAACGCATGGCGAAAACTCGCCTTTTCATCGACCGTTTCCGCCCGGGCGTTGATCATCTTGGCGCCGATGCGGGCATCTTTCGCCCAAAACGGCACAAGCCCCCAGCGCATCATTTTCCCGACTCTTTCTCCCCCCTCGGCGACGATGGTCAACACATCTTGACCCGGAGCGATGTTGAACCGGGGCGCGAGCAGGCCTTGATAACGGAAACGAAACAGCGTCTGCAATGTTTCCGAATCAGCGGTTAACGTAAACCGGCCACACACAGCATTCACTCCTTGACCAGTTGGCCGATGCCATCTTGATCCTCTATTGCATCCATTATAATACAAAAAGCGGCCGAACACGAATCGCAGCCGTCTCTAGGAAGCAGTCTTTTCCAATGAGCGCAAAAACACCAACACCCGTTCTACATACTCATCGCTGTAGAGAGAAAAACTTTTCACATGATCCGCTTTGTCCGTCAGCCATAGCTGAAACGCATCCGGATGGGTTTTGTACAGTTTTACGCTTTCTTCATACGGAATCGAACGGTCGTCTTTGCTGTGAATGAACAAAATCGGCCTCGGCGCGACACGATCGACGGCATGGATGGGCGAAGACACGCCTAGATCCAAATCGGCCAGCGCCGGAACGATCGCCAAAATCAAATACGTAAACGGCACGTTCGGCAGATGCGTCCATACCGGCATATTGGCTCGCAAATACGATTCGAGGTCGCTGAACGGGCTGTCCGCAATCACCCCGCGCACGTCATTGTCTTCTGCCGCCGCCAAGATCGATGTCGCCGCTCCCATCGAAACGCCGTATAAGGCGACTGGCTCGCGATAGTGCCGCTTCGCGTAATCGATGACGCCAAGCAGATCGTCTTTCTCTTTGACGCCGATCGTAATCATATCGCCTTCCGACTCACCGCTCGCACGAAAGTCAAACAAGATGACGCGGTACCCGTCGTCAACAAGCCGCTTGGCGAGCGGCAAAAACGGCACGTTTTTCTGAATCCGGTTGCCGGCATACCCATGGGCAAAAATGACCGTCATCTTCGCCGCTCCTTTAGGCGGAATGATCCAGCCTTCGAGCGCCGTTTTCCCATCTTTGCTTGTAAATGTCGCACTTTCATACGCCATGCCATAGTCTTTCGGCGTCATGGTAATCGGCTCGCGCGGTTTATGCGTCAGCTGCCAGCCGACATAAACGGACAAACCGACGCAGGCGAGCACCCCCAACATCACGACGCCAATGGCCGCCGAAATCCACACGCGCCGTTTCGTCCGGCGCGGCGTGCGCACCAATTCCATGCGCATTTCCCCCTCTCGCTTTTCCCTTTTCTTTCATCCTACTTGTTCCATTGCTCATTTGGCAATCAAAAAAAGAGATGTCCGCCCAACACGAACATCCCTTTCGCTCACGGCCCGCTTCATGCCGCCAATTTACGAATGGGCAAGCGGGGCAGACGCTCCTTTACATCTGACGATCAAGTCAAACTCACGCACCGACGTCATGCGTTCATCGACGAGCCCGCGCTCCCACACATGACGCACAAACAGCTCGGCGATCCGCTGATTCCGATCGTTTTCCTGCCCACGCTCAAGAGCAATAACGCTCAAATACAAATCGCACATCCGATTGGCGATCGCCTTCGCGTGGAACGTTTGCACGTCTTCCGATTGGCCGTCCAGATGGGCGAGCGCTGACACCAATTCCTTCAACCCTTCTTCAACCGGGCGGGCAAGCGGCTTGACTTCGGCCGTCAACCGCTCAACCTTCTCCTTCATCTCTGTGATGAACCGCTCGTGAATGCGGTATTTGCGCATCAAACGCAGCACCTCGAGCGCCAAAATATTCGCCGTTCCCTCCCAAACGGTCAGCACTTGGGCGTCACGAAGCAGGCGCGGGGTGACAAAATCTTCAATATACCCGTTGCCTCCATGCAGTTCAATCGCCTCATGGCTGAACGCGATCGCCTCTTCTGCGGTGCGCATCTTAAGGAGCGCAATCAGAAGCCTGAGCCATGCTTTCTCCGCCTCGCTCGCTTCATGCGGCGCGGCCATGACGCGGTCAAACAAGGCGATCATGTCAAAGCAGGCGCTCGTTTCCACTTCCTGTCTCGCTGTCAAATTGGCGAGCGTCCCGCGCACCATCGGGTAATTCGTCAACACATGACCAAAGGCCGTGCGCCGCTCGGCGTATTGTTTCGCCTCTTCAAGCGCCCGCTTCATGATGCCGACGGAAGCAACCGCATTGCAGACGCGCGAGAGATTAAGCGCTTCCATCATATAGTAGAAGCCTTTCCGCGGATCGCCGACCACATACGCCTCGGCCCCGTCAAACACGACTTCGGCCGACGGCACGGCGCGCACTCCTAACTTATCTTTCAGGCGGCGAATCGAGATGCCGTTTAACGTCCCATCTTCTTTGCGCCACGGGACAAGGAACAAGCTCAGCCCTTTCGTCCCCGGCCCGCTCCCGTCGATGCGCGCCAATACGAGCGCCACGCCGCAGCGGCCGGCATTGCTGGCAAAATATTTTTCCCCATATAGTTTATAATGGTCGCCGCACGGCACAGCACGCACCGCGTTGGCGCCAACGTCCGACCCTCCTTGGCGCTCGGTTAAAAACGTCGCCCCTTCGTACAACTCGACTTCCCCGGTGGAGATGACATGGGGCAAATACGTCGCCTTCAGCTTTTCATCGGCAAAATGCTCGAGCACATAGGCGGTCGCCATCGTCAGCGTCACCGGGCAGTAAAACCCAGGCTCTGCTTGGGATAAGATATACCCTTGGGCATATGAATAAACATAGTTTCCTTTTCTTCCAAGCTCGGGAATCGGTTTGTGCACATAACCGACAATGCCCGTTTCGTACGTCTGTTTTGCCGTCTGCACGTATCCTTCGTTTACCCATACTTCGGAAATGTCGTTCCCAAACCGGTCGTACTTGATGAGGCGCGGCTGCCCTTCGCGGTCGGTGTGCACGGCGCGGCGGTCGACGTCCGTCAAGCAAAATTCGTAAAACGACGCGAGCTTTTCTTCCGCATACCGATACAATTCGTCATCCAAATGCCGTTTCAAATTCGCCAGCAAATTCGGATCGACTTCATAAAGCGGTTTCATCGTCTCTCCCCTTTCCCCTCTTCTTATCGTCCCTGTGCTCCCTGCGCCGTCGTCTCCCGCGTCCGCAGCACTTGTTTCAACACTTTTCCCGTCGCATTGCGCGGCAGTTCAGCGATCGCCTCATACAGACGCGGAATTTTATAGTCAGCCAGCTTGTCAGATAGGAAACGCTTGCACTCTTCCGCAAGCGGTTCGAGCGGTTGGCTCAATACAACAAACGCTTTTGCCGTTTCGCCCCACTCCGGATGCGGCACGCCGATCACGGCAACATCGGCGATCGCCGGATGCGTTCGCAGCACATCTTCGACTTCCTTTGGATAAATGTTGACACCGCCGGAAATGATGACATCTTTTTTCCGGTCGACGATCCAAATGTAGCCGTCTTCATCGCGGCGCGCCAAATCGCCGGTGTACAGCCAGCCGTCTTTGATCACCTCGTTCGTTTTTTCTTCGTCCTTGTAGTATCCTTTCATGATGCTCTCCCCGCGCAGCACGATCTCCCCGACCTCGCCGGGCGCAACTTCCTGTCCGTTCTCATCGACGAGGGCCACCTCGCAATGAAGAGCGGCATCTCGGCCGACGCTCCCCGCTTTTTCGCCATGCTCCTCAGGAGACAAGTACGTCCCGTTCGGGCCGGCTTCGGTCAAACCGTATAAACACATCATCCGCCCAGCGCCAAACCGGCTGGCGACAAACTTCACTTCCTCACGCGACAGCGGAGCCCCGCCGTACATCCAGCAACGGACCGAAGAAAGGTCGTATTCGTCAAACCGCGGATGCTTCGCCGTCAACAAATACGCCACTGGCGCGCCGAAAAAGTGGGTGATCTTATGGCGCTCAACGAGTTCAAGCAACGCATCCGGGGAAAACGCAGGCGCTAGGACATGGGTCGCACCGACGTACGTGCCGCCTATGAAAAACAAATGAAGCGGCGCTGAGTGGCTGAGCGGCATGAGATGCAGCAGGCGGCTTTGACGGTCGATTTTCGTTTCGATCACGATCATGTCCGCAACCGTGATCACATTGCGATGCGTGAACAACACCCCTTTCGGCCGCCCCGTTGTCCCCGATGTATACAAAATCGTCGCCTCATCATCCTCTTTGGTTGGGCAGACAATCTCTTCTAGATCACCCGAATCGATCAACTCCTCGAGCGACAGCCAGCCGCCTTCCGCCTTCCCGGTCTTCACCCAGATCACATCGCTTCCGCCGACGAGCGGGGCGAGCACTTGATGCACCAAATCGTGGGCGATGAGCGCCTTCGCCTCGCTATGGCTGAGAATGTACTGCACCTCAGCCGCCGTCAGACGGGCGTTGAACGGCACAACAACCGCACCAAGGCGCAAAACGGCAAAGTACGAAACGGCAAACTCCTTGGTATTGGGCATATACAGCGCGACTTTATCGCCGCGTCCGACGCCAAGCCGCGCGAGCGCTGACGCCAGACGGTTGACCGTTCGGTTGACTTCGGCGTAGGAAAGCTCCGTTTCCCCATCGATAATCGCCGGCTTGTCGGGAAATTTCCTCGCATTGCGGGCAAGCAGCTCTGAAATGTTCATCCACCTGATTCCTCCCACTCTCGCAGTCTCCTTTCAAAATCAGAAAGCAGCGCTTCCATCTCCGCCTTCAGCTGCAGCAAATCCTCAATCCGCTCGTTCACCTCCTTCAATTTCCGCCGCCCGTATTCGACCGTTTTTTCCAGCTGTTTCTTCCCCGTTCGGTCCTCATCAAACAGCGAAATCATCTCATGAATCTCGTCAAGCGAAAAGCCGAACCGTTTGCCGCGCAAAATGAGCTTGAGCTTCGCCCGCTCCTTTTTCGTGTACAGCCGCTGCCCTGACTCGGTCCGAATCGGGGAAAGCAATCCGCGTTCTTCATAATAGCGGATCGTCCGGGTGCTCACATCAAACTCGTGCGCCAAATCGGAAATGGTGAAATAGTGCATAGCCATCCCTTTTCTAGAAGTAATATTCTGAATTTTATTTTAATTGACGTTGACGTAAAAGTCAACGAGCAGGAATACAAAGAAGCGGGAGTACGGCCTTCCATTATAGGATGAACATTTTGCCCAAACAACGCTTCCCCTTCAGCCAAAAGCAACGAGTCCGGCAAAAACGGCCGCTTTTTTACGAGCCTTCTAAGTTCATGCGCAACCTAACACGTCTCAAACCATCTGCACAAGCCGGCCACGAACGATGCGCCGCTCGTCACCCCCGCTGACCGACCACTGTCGAGATGCAGGCGAAACAGTGATTGACCAAAGAAAAAAAGCCCTCGTCTAAGAAGGCTTTTCCTCTCACCCGCCCGCTCCCGTATAAAAGCGCAAGGCAAACCGCCAAAAGCGGCGGGAAGCCCATAAAAAGAGCATAGCCACAGCCAAAGCCGCCAGCACCGCAGCCATGCTCCATTTCCCAAGCAGCGCCAAAGCCGGCGTATTGGTGATCAACACCGCCGGCAGAACGTACGTAATCACGAAGCGCACCGCGCCGCGGTACATGCTGCCCGGGAAGCGGGCCGTATCAAAAAACGAATCGAAAATAAACGACAAATCATCAATGCGCACCACCCAAAACGACGTCGTCATGAGCATCATCCATAACGAATAAATAAGCAAGAGTGACGCGGTCATCACGACGAAAAACATCAAGACGTCCGCCGCCGACGGCACGTAGCGTTCGACATACAAGCCGTAGCCGATGACGCCAAAGCCAAGCGCCACATCGATCAACCGCCAAAAGACAAGGTGGCGGAAGCTGACGTAAAACATGCTGTCGACCGGTTTCGTCAAAATATAATCGAGCGTGCCGCGCCGGACATGCTCAAGCAAACGCGGCATGTTCGGCCGAAGCGCGAAATCGATCCATCCGCGCAGCGTATTAAAAACGCCGAGCAGCACAAGCACTTCCCCATACGTCCAGCCGCCTAACCGGTCCGTCTGATAAAAAAAGATATGGATCGTAAGCAGGGCGATGCCGAGGCCAAAAAAGCTGGCGATGAAATTGCCGAAAAATTCGCTTCGATATTCCAATTCCTCAACCAAACAAGCACGGAAAAACTCGCGGAACACCCGCCCATACCGCCGCATATTCACCCACCTACCGCCTGGTTTTTTCGCATTCCTGCTTTCCAAAGCCACTGCACCCCCGCGACAAACACGGCCATCCACCCGACCGCCACCGCAAAGCCGCGCGCCAACTCTCCTCCATCCGCCGCCCCGGTGGCGATTTCAATCGGAAAACTGATCATATAGCGGAACGGCAGCCATTCGCTCCATTCGCGAAGCGCCGGCGGCAAAAACTCAAGCGGCGCAATTCTGCCCGATAAAAACAACGAAATGACATCGATCACGCCGTACACCGCCGCCACCTTTGTGACCCAAAACGCGAGCAGCCCGCACGAGTAGCTCAACAAAAACCGAAGCGCCGCACCCAATACGACCGCCGCCAAAAACAGCACCGCTTGCCCTGCCGTCATATGCGGGCGAAGCGGCGGCCAAAACACCGCCCCCACCAGCCAAACCGGCGCTAAAATGACGGCAAACAGCCATTTGTAAACGATGTTTTCCGCAATCGCCCAATGGATCGGATGAACCGGCCTAAGCAGCAAATTCGAAAACGTCCCTTCGCGAATTTCACGGTCGAGCTCCCATACATCCCACGCGCTCGTCATCCGCTCGACAAAAATGACCGCCATAAAATAGAACAGAAACGACTCGCTCTCTTCCGGATGAATGTTCATCCAGACAAACATCGTAATGAGCGGCTGCGTGATGGCGCCCGTCATCCAGACGAACGTCGCAAGCCGATACGCAAGCATTTCGATGTATTTCATCCGCAATAGGGCGATATATTTGCGAATCATACGTGTTCCTCCCAAAACGCGCGCGCAATCACTTCCTCAAGCGGCGGGTCTTCGATGTTGATGTCGCGGACATCAAACCGTTCCAATAACCGCGCTGCTGTCTCCGCCGCTGTCTCGCGCGCCACCCTGAGCACAATCGTTCCTTCTTCGATTTCCGCGACTTCGCCGTACTCGCTCCAATCGACATTCGGCAGCCGCGAAAACCTGACCTCAAGCCGCTTATACGGAGCCAGCTTCTCCGTCAGCACCGACAAATCCCCGTCGTAAATCAATCGACCGTAGTTAATGATCATCACCCGGTCGCAAAGCGCCGCGACATCCCCCATGTAATGCGACGTCAACAAAATCGTCGTCTCGTGCTCCCGATTGTAGTCGACGATAAAGCGGCGCACGTTTTCCTGCGTATGAACGTCAAGCCCGATCGTCGGCTCATCCAAAAACAACACGTGCGGCCGATGCAAAAGCGCCGCCGCCAGCTCGCAGCGCATCCGCTGCCCAAGCGACAAGCTGCGCGTCGGCTTGTCAAGAAGCGGCGCCAAGTCGAGCAGCTCCGTCAATTCCTCGAGCGTTTGGCGGAACGACCGATCGTCGATGTCATAAATCGCTTTATTGACCAAAAACGTCTCCATCGGCGGAATGTCCCAAATGAGCTGGCTTTTTTGCCCCATCACCAAGCTCATCATTTTTTTAAACTCCGGCTTTTGCTCAAACGGCACAAACCCGCCGACCGTGATCTCCCCTGACGTCGGATGCAAGAGGCCGGCCAACATTTTCATCGTCGTCGTTTTCCCCGCCCCGTTTGGCCCTAAAAAGCCGACGATTTCCCCTTTCTCAATCGTAAACGAAACGTCCTTCACCGCCTCAATGACGCGATAGTCGCGCCGCCATAAATGACGCACCGCCTCAAGCCATCCCGCATCGCGGCGATGGACGCGGAACGATTTATGCAAATGGCTGACACGGATCACAGTGCCCATCCTCCAATAGTGTACTGTTGACATTCTTTTGTTATATCACATCGAGGGGGCGCGCCGCAAAGAAAAACATTTCGCCATCTTTTCTCTATCGTTCCCATCTTTCGTCATGTATAATAGAGAGAGAATCGAACGAGAAAGGGGATTGTCGAATGGGGGACATTACAAATGAAATGATTTGGCAAGCCATTAAAGAACTTGCGGAGCAGCTGCAACAAACGAACGGACAAGTGCAGCAACTGGGCCAACAAGTCCAACACCTTAACAGCCAAGTGCAGCAGCTGAACCACCAAGTACAGCAAACTCATGAGCAAGTCGACCAGCTCGCCAAACAAGTGCAACAAACGAATGAACAACTCAGCCAATTAAGCCAGCAAGTGGCCGACATGGACAAACGGCTCACCGATGTCGCCAACGGCCAAAACATTTTGGTCGAAGAGCTGTTTGAAAACAAAAAGGAGATCAAGCGCGTCAAAACGGCGCTCAATATGTACTAGACGTCAGTCCGCTCCATTTCGTTGATCTCTTCGACGTTTAACGCTTGTTCCATATCCTGTGTGAACATAGCCATCATCAAACAACATCCCCCTGCTTACGTCATACTAAAACTCCGAATCATCGTCGCCGCAAATGAAGCCCGGAAGGTTCTCCTAAACGGATCTTCCGGACTTTCTCATCATGAAAACGGACACGGTCTCGTCTCATCAGCCCAGCATCTCTTTCACCGTCGTTCGCTCCTCAATCACCGATGGATTTCCAAACTAGCCTAGTCCGCTTGCTTTCTTCCATGCCCCCGACTCCTCTACTTATAATTCACTAATACATAGAAAGGTTGTTATTAAGCGTCACCACTTAATAACAACCTTTCGCACGCTTCCAAAAAGGGACTTCAGCTTATCTGTGTCTTTGCCGCCAGTGTCTTCGCCAACTCAATGAAAAAATCAAGCGCCTCCGGATTGGCCATCGAGCCCGGGTTGACCGCCTTTTCGAGCGGGAAGCCTAAGAGCAGCTTGCGGATCGGAATCTCCATTTTCTTGCCGTTTAGCGTTTTCGGAATTTGCTTCACCTCGTAAATTTCATCTGGAACAAAGCGCGGCGAGACGTGTTGCCGAATCGATTGGCGGATGCGTTCTTTCAGCTCGTCATCGAGCACTGCGCCCGGCTTGAGGACGACAAACAGCGGCATGAACGATTGCTTGCCCATCATTTCCAAGTCAACCACAAGACTCTCGAGCACCCCGTCGACCGCTTCGACCGCACGGTAAATTTCGCTCGTGCCCATGCGGACGCCGGCGCGGTTGATCGTCGAGTCGGAGCGTCCGTAAATGACGCATCCCCCTTGTTCGTCAATTTTAATCCAGTCGCCGTGCTTCCAGACGCCCGGGTACGTGTCAAAATAGCTGTTCCGATATCGCTCGCCGTCCGGGTCGTTCCAGAAAAAGAGCGGCATCGACGGCATTGGTTTTGTGATGACAAGTTCGCCGACTTCATTGACAAGCGGCCAACCGTTTTCGTCAAATGCCTGCACATCCGCGCCCAACGCGCGGCACGAGAGGACGCCGGCGCGCACCGGCAAAATGGGGGAGCCGACGACAAACGCGGTGCACACATCCGTTCCCCCGCTGCATGACGCTAGACAAATATCGTCCTTGACGTTTTCATACACCCATGCGAACCCTTCGACCGTCAGCGGCGAACCGGTCGAGAGCACGGCCTCGAGCTTTGACAAGTCATATTGCTCTTTTGGCTTCAGGCCGAGCTTCATGCAGATGTTGATAAACGCCGCGCTTGTGCCAAAATGGGTGATGCCCGCCTTTTCGGCCAAATCCCATAAGACGTTGCCATCTGGATACGTCGGGCTGCCGTCATAGAGCACGATGGTCGACCCGGCCAGCAGTCCGCCGATCAAAAAGTTCCACATCATCCATCCAGTCGTCGTAAACCAGAAAAACGTGCTGTCTTTCGTCAAGTTTTCTGAAATCGTCAATGCTTTCAAATGTTCAAGCAAAATGCCGCCATGCCCCTGGACGATCGGCTTCGGCAAACCGGTCGTTCCCGAGGAATACAAAATCCAAAGCGGATGACGAAACGGAACGTCTTCATAGACGAGTTCCGCCTTGTCCGCCACGACATCATCCCACAGCACGACGCCCTCATCCGGTGCTTCCATCTGCCCGCGCCAATACGGAAGCAGCACCGTCTTTTTCAATGACGGCAATTTGGCGCGCAATTCGGATACGACCGGCATTTTGTCAAATTCTTTGCCGTTGTATTGGCAGCCGTCGACGGCAAACAAGACAGTCGGCTCGATTTGCGCGAACCGGTCAATGACGCTGCCAGCGCCAAAATCCGGCGAGCAGCTTGACCAAATGGCGCCGATCGAGGCGCACGCCAAAAACGCCATCACCGTCTCGGGGATATTCGGCATATAAGCGACGACGCGGTCGCCGCGCTTCACTCCCATCGCTCGCAATGCTTTGGCGATCGCCGCCGTTTTTTCGCCGAGCTCCTGCCAGGACACTTCCCGGTACGGCACGCGCTCTGAACGGAAAATGATGGCCGGGCGGTCGGCGCGCGCATGCCGGAAAATATGTTTCGCATAGTTGAGCGCAGCGCCTGGAAACCACTCCGCCCCTGGCATCTTCCGCTCCCGCAGCACACACTCATACGGCGTTGCCGCCTGAACACCACAATATTCCCAAACCGTTTCCCAAAATGACTCAAGCTCGTCGACCGACCATGTCCACAGCTCGCGGTATGAAGAGAAGGAGAGCCCTTTATGTTCTCTCAACCAATCCATATATCGATGAAGGTTGGAGCTCTTGATTTGTTCCTCCGTCGGCTGCCAAAGAATCGTCCCTTCCGTAATCGCTTTCATTTCATCGTGCGTCAATGGACGCCGTCACCGCCTTTCTGCCGATAATTTGTTCAGACTATTCATATGATAACATGATTTCCTACTGTTTTGAATAGTTGTTGGTTCGACAACTCTGTCAGAAAAAGAAGAAGCAAATGGGTTGACAACAGCGAGGCAACTGGAATATGATAAATTCAAAAGTTGGTCTAATCCAAAAAAATGTCCTTAACAAAAAATATTAACCGGAGGGAAACTTTTATGGCAAAAGCAAAACACTGCCGCCTCTCCGATACGAAACCGGGTGATCGCTTTCGCATCGAAAAGGTTGATGTTCCTGATCCTGTGTTAAAACGACGATTGCTTGATTTGGGATTTGTACCCGGCGGGGAAGTGAAGGTTGGACAAAGAAGCCCGCTTGGCGACCCGACCGCCTATCGCGTTTGTGGCACGACGATCGCATTAAGGAAAGAAGAAAGCGACTATATTTACGGGGAGACGATTGATCATGATGGATAAAACATATACCGTTGCCTTAATGGGAAATCCGAACACCGGCAAAAGCACGTTGTTCAACGTCTTAACGGGCCTGCGCCAACATACCGGCAACTGGCCCGGGAAAACGGTCACTCATGCCGAAGGAGAATGCCGCCACCGCGGCACATTGTACCGGATCGTCGACTTGCCGGGAACGTATTCGCTCTATTCCAATTCAGCCGATGAAGAGGTGGCGCGGGATTTTCTCCTGTTTCAACGTCCTGACGTTACGATCGTTGTGGTCGACGCTACGGCATTAGAACGCAACTTGAATCTAGCGCTTCAAGTATTGGAAATGACCGACCGCGTCATTATCGCTATCAATTTGATGGATGAAGCGAAAAAGAAAGGCATTCATATCAATACAAAAAAATTGGCTGCCAAACTCGGCGTGCCGGTCGTGCCGATCTCGGCCCGCAACCGGGAAGGAATCGATGCACTGCTTGATACAGTGGATGCCATGGCGCACGGCCGCATCAACACCAACCCGCTTTCCATCCGGTACAGCCCGGAAATCGAACGGGGCATTGCCAAACTTCTTCCACTCGTGAAAGACGTGATGGGAGACACGTATCCTGCTCGCTGGATCGCTCTTCGTCTCCTTGACGGCGATACATCGCTGCTTCAAGCGCTGAAACAACCGCCGCAACCATTGATCAAGGAGGGGAACGCGTATGCCTGCTGCGGATCTGTCAAATCAGTTTGACCAGCTAATGAAAGAAGCCAAGTCATTAGCACCGGCTGACACGCGTGAACAGATCGTTTCTGCCATTTTCCAAACGTCAGCTGCGCTTTCTCAAGAATGTGTCACGCATACAGCGGTCGCAAAACGCGATCGAACGGAACAAATTGACCGGATCGTCACGTCGAAGCGGTGGGGATTTCCGATTATACTGGCGCTTCTCGCCGCTGTCCTTTACATGACGATCGCCGGCGCCAACGTATTTTCCGATTCGCTCGCCCTCTTGTTCGGAACGATCGAAACGTATCTCACCATGGCCTTTCAAGCGATTCACGCCCCCGACTGGTTGCACGGCCTCATTGTACTTGGCCTATACCGCGGCACGGCTTGGGTCGTCAGCGTGATGCTGCCGCCGATGGCGATTTTCTTTCCCGTATTCGCTTTGCTCGAAAATTATGGCTACTTGCCGCGTGTCGCCTTTAACATGGATCGCTTGTTTAAAAAAGCGGGGGCGCATGGCAAACAATCACTGACGATGGCCATGGGCTTCGGCTGCAACGCGGCGGCCATCATGTCGACGCGCATTATCGAATCACCGCGCGAACGAATGCTGGCCATTTTGACCAACAACTTCGTCCCCTGCAATGGACGTTGGCCAACGCTGATCCTGCTTTCCTCCTTATTTATGGCAGCCGGCTATACAGGCGGATGGAAAACGTTCGTTACGGCGGGTGTGGTCGTCGCCATGGTGTTGTTTGGCATCGTCGTCACGTTGACCGTTTCATGGGTCTTATCCAAGACGGCCTTGCGCGGCATTCCGACCCATTACACGCTGGAGCTGCCGCCGTACCGACGCCCGAAAATCATGGAGACGATCATCCGGGCCACCCTCGACAAATCACTCTATGTGCTGAAACGGGCGGTAACGGTTGCGGCGCCGGCCGGCATTCTGACATGGGTGCTCGGCAACGTTCACGTGGGAGATACGACCGTGCTGGCGTATTTAGCCGACTGGCTTGACCCATTTGCCAAAGCATTGGGATTGGATGGCTACATTTTGATGGCGTTCATTTTAGGCTTGCCAGCCAATGAAATTGTCGTGCCGATTTTGCTGATGGGCTATTTATCCGCGGGGGCGCTCATCGAAGCCGATGGTCTGCATTCTCTTAAACAACTTTTGCTCGACCACAGCTGGACGTGGCTCACCGCCCTTAATATGATGCTGTTTTCCCTGCTTCACTACCCATGCGGCACGACGCTCGTCAACATTTACAAAGAAACGAAAAGCGCGAAATGGACGTTCGTCGCCTTTGCCTTGCCGACAGCGATTGCCATTGCGGTCACCTTTACGACCGCACAGCTGGCGAGATGGCTCGGGCTCGTATAAACGGCGCAGCCCCGCTTCCCGATCGAGGAAAACGGGGCTGTTTTTTTGGACAACTAGACTTGATAAGAAAAAGCAGTTCTTCACCAAACGTTGTACTGGAAGGCGCCCACTCATAGCTTTCATCCATTTCTTGAATCATGAATGAGGTTGCATGATGGCGCAAGAAACCGATCCGATTGGCCAAGCGCATATTATGGCGATGAACCGAAGAAACAGCGCCGCCTCCAATTCTCCATCCTTCTTCCCTATCTATACTTCCTTGACTTCTTCTAGATGGGAAACATCGCCTTCCACAACCAGGTGAAACACGTCCGCATTCACCTCCACAATCGTCACACTCGTGCCGTACATATACGGCGGCGACCACAGGTGGTCAAGCGGCGTGTCTTTGAACGCCGC
The DNA here is from genome assembly GCF_022341265.1 of Geobacillus sp. YHL. Taxonomy (NCBI): domain Bacteria; kingdom Bacillati; phylum Bacillota; class Bacilli; order Caryophanales; family Anoxybacillaceae; genus Geobacillus; species Geobacillus sp. YHL. Next base: position 42,830 of record NZ_JAEIGB010000010.1, on the reverse strand, counting down.
CATGAGCGTTTTCAGCACGACGCCGTGAGTGACGATTAACACCGTTTCTCCCTCGTGCCGATCAACGATGCTCTGCACCGCTTCAAGCGCCCGCTGCTGCACGTCACAAAACCGCTCGCCTCGCTGTGGAGCGTACAGATGGGGCGCGTTCCAAAAATGGTCGAACGCGATCGGATCCATTTGCCGAATCTCGTCATGCGTCTTTCCTTCCCAATCGCCAAGATGAATCTCGCGCAGCCGCTCGTCTTGATAGATCGGAATGAGCCGCCCGCCGCGGACAATCTCCGCCGTCTCAAGCGCCCGGCCGCTTGTGCTTGTGTAAATCGCGGCCAATTCCACCGCTTCAAGCCGCTTTCCAAGCCGCATGGCGTCTTGCCGCCCTTTTTCCGTGAGCGGCGAGTCTTGCCAGCCTTGCATCCGCCTTTCGACGTTCCACTTCGTTTCCCCATGTCTGGTCAAATACAAGGTTGTCGCCATGTCTTCCCTCATGTCTCCTCTCTATTAATCTACCTCTCATTCAACCGCCCGCTCAGGCAAGCGAAACGCAACAGATCCGCTTTTGTCCGTTTTCATCTCTGCTTGAATGCCTTTTGGCAACACTGCCATTGGATCTGTATGGCCAAAATCGGCATCATACACAACCGGAAACTCGTACCCGCGTGTCATCCGCTTCGTTTCACGAGTTTCGTTAACTCGATTCTTTCCGGCGTTTCGATGCGCTCGATGGCACGAAACCCATGGCGTTCGTAAAAGCGAATGGCCGGCGCGTTGCCGCTTCCGGTCGTCACGACGATCTCGCTGATCGACGGCTCTTGCTTGATGACAAAGTCGAGCAACGCGCTGGCGATCCCTTGGCGGAAACAATCCGGGTCGACCATCAGCCGGCAAAGGTGAAGCGTCGGGCCGCTTCGCTCATAGGCGATCGCCCCAACGAGCCATTCGCCTTGAAAATAGCCAAAAAAGCGCTCGCCACATCGTTGCAGAGAAGCGATCGTATCGTGAAGCGGCGGGAGCGCTGTGCTGCTGATGAGCTGCGCCTCGATCGCATACGCGCGCCGCTGCAGGCGCAGCACCATAGCGGCCATTTTTTCATCTGCTATGCGGAGTTCCGCAATCATGCTCCTCTCCCTTTCGATGGCGAAAAAGCGGCCGAGCCCGGCCGCTTATCATGAATGAATCACTTCCTCCATCGCCTCTTGCAGCGAATGAAAGCCTTTTTTCTCCCGACCGTCTTTTCGAACGGTCCATTCCTGCTTCTCAAGCGCCAGTTCACCGCGTTCGTTTTTTACAAACGGCATGTGAATGGTGATCATCTCATCGTCTTTGTTGATCGTATAGCCGACATAATAGCGATTGCCTTCACCATGCTCTTCAAAAATGCCGACTTGGTCGAGTCCATAGGCTTCCATCATCGGCTCGAGCGTGTCGATGAACTCCTCAATCACAACGCTTCTTGGCGCAAATTCCATGGTTTTTCCTCCTCTTGCCTAGTCATCAAGTGTAGTTTGCGGCAAGCCGAGGAAACTCATGAGTGGAAATGACCGACTTATGACGAAGGCCCATTGCAAGCCGTGCGGTTGTACTCCTCAAGCCATTGCTGCAACTTTTCCGCTTCGAGCGAGCGGCTGAAGTAAAACCCTTGTGCATAGTCGCAATGCATTTGCGAAAGAAGCGCCACTTGCGATTCACTCTCCACCCCTTCGGCCAATACTTCAATATCCAGGCTTTTTGCTAAATGAATGATCGTATCAACAATCGTTGCATCTTTCGAGTTTTCCGCAATGCCTTCAATGAAACTGCGGTCGATTTTCAACAGCGACACTGGCAAATTGCGGATGTAAGCCAATGATGAAAAACCGGTTCCAAAGTCATCGATCGCCGCCTGCACACCGAGACGTTGCAATTCGGTTAAAATGTGCTGCCCTGTTTCGATGTTTTCCATCAGTCCGCTTTCGGTCACTTCCAAAATGAGCCGATCGGGCGAAAGCCCCGTCTCCCGCAAAATGCGCTTCACATGCTCGATGAGCTCCGGACGATTGAGCAAAAACGGCGACAAGTTGACTGCGAGCTTGAGGCCCGGAAATTTTCTTTCCCACTCTTTCACTTGACGGGACGCCTGTTCCAACACCCATAATGTAATTTCAAAAATAAACCCGCTTTCCTCCGCCAACGGAATGAAATCGAGCGGCGGAATTTCACCGAGCGACGGATGACGCCAGCGCAAAAGCGCCTCAACCCCCATCGCCTTTCCTTTAGCAAGTTGCACTTTCGGCTGATAGCATAAATACAACTGCCCGCGCATAATGGCAAACGGCAAATCTTGCTCGATCACCGCATGCCGATGCTCGGTCGGCCGGTAAAAGGCATAGCCGTTCCGCCCCCGCTCTTTCACTTCGTACAACGCTTGATCGGCATATTTCATCACTTGCTCGATCCGATCGCTGTCTTTCGGGAAAAAAGCGATGCCGATCGACAATGTTGATTGAATCAGCTGTTTTTCGTAATAAAACGGCTCGTGAAACGAACTGACAAGCTGTTCCGCCAAGGCGGTCATCTCTGTTTTCGTTATGTTCGGCAGCAAGAGAACAAACTCATCACCGCCGATGCGGGCAAAAAAGTCGCCGGGACGCAACGCCCGCTCGACGCGCTTGACCGCCTCGCGCAAAAAGTAATCGCCGGCTTGATGGGAAAAATGATCGTTGATCCATTTGAATTTGTCAAAATCCAAATAACAAAGAGCAAACGGCGTCTGACTCGCGATCAGCTCATGAATATGCCGCTCGAAATAGCTGCGGTTGGCGATGCCCGTGAGCGAATCGAAATAGGCAAGTTGGCGCAACTTTTCTTCGTACCGCTTCCGCTCGCTGATGTTTTTCACGGTCACAATGACGCAATCGAGCGTCCCCGCTTCATCGATGATCGCCTTCCCTTGCGCCTCCATCCAAACCCATTCGCCTTTCTCGCCTTGCTTGCGAAATTCGGCGGATTGCGTCTCGTATGTATCGTACAGCTCAGCCAATTTTTGTGCCACGACCGGGGCGTCATCAGGGTGGACAAATGTCAGCACCTCTTCGTATGACACTGGAAGACGCTTGTTTGTTTTTCGCTTCCATGACGGCGGAATGTATGACAACTCACGATTGGGAGAAAAAATCAACACGTAATCGTTCGAATGCTCAACAATCAGCTGCAGACGCCGTTCCGCTTCGGCAAGCCGCGCTTGCAGGCCGCTCTCCTCCGCTTGGCGGCGAAGAACGCATAAGACGGCGGCCGTCTGTCCGTTTTCACCGATGATCGGCGACACGCCCGCAACCAATAAGCCGTCAAGCAACTCCCAGCGAAAGGCAGCCGGGCGCTGTTTCACCCGTTCAACCAACGCCCGTCCTTCGACGGACAGCGTCCTCTGTTCTTCTTCACTCAGCGCCAAGCCGGCAAAAGCCGGATTGTTGTAAATGATCACGCCTTGCAAATTCAAGATGACCACTGCTTCTGTGAAGTGATGGAAAAAGGCCGTATATTTGTCCATGCAATTGCTACCTCGCCGTTTCACCAAAATAAGCGATGTCCACACTTCCATTTTCACGAAAATCACGGCAAAAATCAACAAATTTCGCAAACATTTTGTCAAAAATATGGAACTGCCCACCGGCGGCCTTCCGGTCACCCGGTTTGCCGCTGGCGGGCGCGAGTGGGACACGTTTGGCAGCACGTCCCTCCTTTTGTGTGCACGTACAGGCAGCACGTCGTCCGCTGCATGCCGCTTGCTCCTTTAAAAAAGCGGCGAAGTGGGTTGTCTTTTTGTCCAAACAGGCGGCCGTCTGCTTCATGAATAAGGAAGCGGAAATCATCGCGCAGCCGGTCGGCGACCGGGGCAAGCGACTCATCCTCAAGCCAACGTTCATATACCCAATACACGTAAATCGCAATGTTTTCCCATAAGATAAGCGGCGACACACGAGTCAGGCAACGCAGCTTGGCGACCAGCGGAGCAAACAAGCCAGCAAACACATCGCGCACGACTTGTTCTCGCCAACGACTTCGTTCTCCACGGCACGCCTCCGCTTCCGGCGGCTCAAAGCGAAACCGCGGCATCCACATCTCCCCTTCGCCGTCCGTGTCAAGCCAAATTCGTCCAGGATCGAGCACAAGCCGCTTGTTCCATACCGACATGGCGTATAGCGCCATCGGTGCCAAAAAGCTTAATCGTTTGACGAGCATCGACGCCGAGACGGCATCGTTCGCCGCCCCCATTTCAGCGCGCACATGCGCGACATACTTAACGAGCTGGTCGTCATTATTAAGCAACTGGGCAAACAACATCGATGATGTGGCGCCATCAGCCGCCCCGCTTGAAAAACGGTACGTTTCCAACGCTTTCATTTCGTCTTCACGCAGTCTCATCACGATACGCCTTCTTTCTGTAAAATTCGCCGTCCTTTCCCATACGGAATGCAAAGCGGGGTGCCAAAGATCGGATCGTACGTGATTTGGCAATCCATTTGGAACACATCTTTCACGAGCTGGCGGGAAATGACGTCTTCCGGCTTTCCTTCGGCATACACCGTTTTATCGCGAATGGCGACGAGATGATGGGCGTAACGGCACGCTAAATTCAAATCGTGAAGCACCATGACGATCGTCCGCCGTTCTTTTTCATTCAGCTCAAACAATAAATCTAAAATGTCAATTTGATGCGCGAGATCCAAATACGTCGTCGGCTCGTCAAGCAAAATGATGTCCGTTTCTTGCGCTAATGTCATGGCGATCCATGCGCGTTGGCGCTGTCCGCCGGAAAGCGAATCGACCGGCCGCTCGGCGAATTCGGCGAGTCCAGTTGCCTCTAGGGCCCGCACAACCGCCCGCTCATCTTCGTCACTCCATTGCTTGAACCACGTTTGATACGGGTAGCGTCCTTGCTTCACAAGTTGCAACACGGTCAGTCCTTCCGGAGCCATAGGCGACTGCGGCAAAATGGCGAGCCGGCGGGCGATTTCTTTTGTCGGCTGTTTGGCGATTTCTTTTCCATCCAGCAGCACAGCGCCGCTTGTTGGTTTTAGCAGCCGGGCCAAGGCGCGCAGCAACGTCGACTTGCCGCAGCCGTTCGCGCCGATGAACACCGTGATTTTTCCTTTTGGAATCGTCAAGTCTAAACGGTCAATAACGATCGCCTCGCCATAGGATAGCGTCAACTCTTTCGCCTGCAACCCATGCATGCGCATCCCTCCTTATAATTTCCGACTTCGGTACAATAAATAAATGAAATACGGTGCTCCAATCGCCGCGGTAAACACTCCAGCCGGAATTTCCGTCGGCGCCAAAAGCAGCCGCCCAGCCAAATCCGCCCCCATGACGAACACACCGCCTAACAGCGCAGCGGTCGGAAGAAGAGCGCCAAACGCCGAACCGACAAGGCGGCGCGCCATATGCGGCGCCATCAGCCCGACAAAGCCGATGCCGCCGGCGAAAGCGACCGCGCCGCCGGTGAGCGCGGTGCTAAGCAAAACAAGTCCTAGCCGTTGCCGTTCGACCGCGCCGCCAAGCCCAATCGCCAGCTCATCGCCCAGCTCCTGCACATTGACATGCCGCGCGGCCAATATCGCCACAAGGAGCAGTCCGATGACCCATGGCGCCATGAGCGAAACGTGCTGCCAAGAAGCTCCATACACACTGCCCGTAATCCACACGTTTGCCTGGCTCGCCCGATAGATGGGTCCTGTGATCATCAACAGTGTCGTCAACGCCTGCATGAGCGCAGAAACGCCGATGCCGACAAGCACGAGCCGAAGCGGGGCGAGGCCGTTTTTCCACGCCAGCATATACACGAGCCAAGCAGCGGCCGCTGCGCCGAGAAAGGCGGCAAGCGGCAGCCAGTGGATGCTGACGGTCAAAGAGTTGTTTTCATCGCTAAACAGCGCCAAAAAGCCAACGACCGCGGCCGCCGCTCCGCCGGTGATGCCGAGCACATCCGGCGAAGCGAGCGGATTGCGCACCATTCCTTGCAAAATGGCACCCGCGGCAGCCAGCGCCATCCCCGCCATCCAGGCAACCAATACGCGCGGCAGGCGGAACGTCACAATCACCGTCTGATGAATTTCCTCTCCGTATCCGAACAGCGCGGCAGCGGCCTCAAGCGGGGACATGCGCATTTCGCCGCTGCCAATGCTGATAACGAAAAGGAAGACGGCCGCTGCTATGAGCGCGGCGAGCACCGCAACAGCTTTTTTGTCATAGAAAAACGAGATGTGTTTTCCCATTCGGACCGTGATGTATTTTTTCATTTTGCGGCGATCCCCCTGCGGGCAATGTAGATGAAAAATGGAACGCCGAGCAAGGCGGTGACGATGCCGACCGGCACTTCGCGCGGCATCAGAACGTAGCGCGCCCCAATATCGGCCATAAGAAGCAAAATCCCGCCAAGCAAGGCGCAGTATGGAAGCAGCCAGCGGTGGTCGACGCCGGCCAGCGCCCGCGCCATATGCGGCACCATGATGCCGATAAAGCCGATCGGACCGGCAACAGCGACCGAACCGCCGGCGAGCAGGACAACTAAGAGAGCGGCGGCCGCTTTAATGAAGGTTGTCCGCTGCCCGAGCCCTTTCGCTACATCGTCTCCCATCATTAAGATGTTGACATGGCGCGCCAGCAGCATGGACCCAAGCCAGGCGGCGGCCAAATACGGAAAGACGGCTGCCAACAGCTCGAGCTTCCGGCCGGCGACCGACCCGGCCAGCCAAAAGAGCACTTCTTCAAGCGCTTTTTCATTCATCGCCAGCATCCCTTGCGTCAGCGAGGCAAATAAAGCCGCGACCGCCGTGCCGGCGAGCGTCATTTTGAGCGGGGTCAGCCCGTCCTTCCCCGCGGCGCTGATCACAAACACGATCAACGCCGCCATCGCCGCCCCCATAAATGCGACCCAAGACAACATTTGCAATGAAGAAATGGAAAAAAAGGTGACCATCACAACAATCAAAAAACCGGCCCCGGCGTTAATGCCGAAAATGCCTGGCGAAGCGAGCGGGTTTCGCGTCAGCGCTTGCATGAGCGCTCCGGCCATCGCCAAGCTGGCGCCAACGGCAGCCGCAATCAACGCTCGCGGCAGCCGAACCGTCGCCACGACTAAATGGGCATTCGATCCATCATTGTCGATGAGAGCCGCCACCGCCTGCCGCCAACTCGTATCGGTATATCCGCAAACGATGCTCATCCACATGGCGGCAAGCAGCACAATCAGCAAACCGATGAGGCCAACCATTTTTTGACGGTTTGTCACCAGCATCTCTGAGATCTCCCTTGCTTCATTTTCTATATCTCTATCGTCAAGTCTATTTGATAATGACTCTCATCGTCAATGTTTTTTCACGTTTTCTCATGATTTTTTTATCATTTTTTCGTTTTATAGTTGACAATGATTCTCACTTTTATTACTATATAACACGGAAATGAAATTCATTATCAAATACAAAGGGGGATTGGCTAGTGAAATCACGACATCTCACCCTTTTTTCCGCCTTCATTCTTTCTCTCCTGCTTCTCGCGGGCTGCGGCGGAAAACAGGAAGAAACAGCCAAGCCGGCAAAAAACAAGGAACCGAAAGCGGAAGAAAGCTATACGATTGAACACGCCATGGGCCCGACCGAAATCAAAGGAACACCCAAACGGGTCGTCATTTTGACGAACGAAGGAACAGAAGCGCTTCTTGCGCTAGGCGTGAAGCCGGTCGGCGCCGTCAAATCGTGGACGGGCGATCCGTGGTACGACCACATTAAAGACCAAATGGAGGGCGTCAAAGAGCTCGGTCTCGAATCGGAGCCAAACGTGGAAGCGATCGCCGCCTTGAAACCGGATTTGATCATCGGCAACAAAATGCGCCATGAAAAAATTTACGAACAACTGAAACAAATCGCCCCGACCGTGTTCTCAGAAACGCTGCGCGGCAACTGGAAAGACAACTTTATGCTGTATGCGAAAGCGGTGAACCAAGAAGAGAAAGGAAAACAAATCATTGCGGAATATGACAAGCGCATTGAAGACTTAAAAGCGAAACTCGGCGACAAGTTAAACATGAAAGTCTCGATCGTCCGCTTTATGGCCGGCGACGTGCGCATTTACCATAAAGACTCGTTCTCCGGCGTCATTTTGGATCAACTTGGCTTCGCCCGCCCGGAATCGCAAAACGTAAACGACTTTGCGGAAACCGGCGTGACGAAAGAACGCATTCCAGCAATGGATGGCGACATCCTGTTCTACTTTACATATGAGACGGGGGACGGCAAAGCGAGCGAACTTGAAAAAGAATGGATCAACGACCCGCTCTTTCAAAACTTAAATGTCGCTAAACAAGGAAAAGTATACAAAGTGAGCGACACGATTTGGAACACGGCTGGCGGTGTGCTCGCGGCTCATTTGATGTTGGATGATATTGAGAAATATTTCTTGCAAAGGCAATAATCGCCCGCTAACGAAAGGCAGAAGCGGTCAGCTGCTTCTGCCTTTTTCCTCTTCCATCATTCCTGCCCTGTGGCTCGTCTCGACGCTAACTTCATTTCCCAAGGGCAAAAATATATAGATGCAATTTAAAGCTTTAACATTTTTCGTCTTTGCCGGTCATTGCATCCGACTGTCGAGTGACCGAACAACGCCGCTTCCAGACCCATGAATGGGTCTGTGAAGCGAGTCGTTGTTCGGTCTTCCGTCACGCTAAGGCGTGACGGAGGCAAGCCACACGCTTGCCTTCGACAGTCGAAAATGGGCAAACCACTTTTCTGTCAAGGATATGTTAAACTTCTTTGTTGCATCTATATAGTTGCTGCTTATCCATCGGTATGGTACATTCAAAATGCAAACCTCGCACGGAAAGGAAGAAAGATGGTGAAACGCTCTACCTTCATCACCGCATGTGTATTGTCATTCAGCGTTCTGCTCTCAAGCTGCACCGATGACGGCGTTCAGGAACAAAGCCACTCGCAGATGACGAAAACCGCCACCGGCGATATTCGGGAGACGACAAAATCGATCGAGCATTTGCCAAGCTTTTTGAGCGCGTTTGAAGAAGAGATGGCTGTCTTGTACCAACAGGCTGCTGAACACCGCGAGCTGCTTGAGAATATCCCTTGCTATTGCGGCTGCGGGCAATCAGCTGGCCATAAGAACAATTATGACTGCTTTGTCTATGAAAATAAAAAAGACGGCTCGGTCGTCTGGGATGATCATGCGACCAAATGCGGCGTCTGCCTCGACATCGCCGCTGAATCGATCGCCGCTTACGATCAAGGGAAATCGATCAAAGACATTCGGCATATGATCGATGAAAAATATAAAGAAGGCTACGCCGAACCGACGCCGACAAAGCCGCTCTAATACGAACGAAAAAAAGCGCCAAATCCGGCGCTTTTTTCATTGCAGCCAGTCCCCCGTTTGCCCCACCGAGCGCCCACTGCTTTTCGATCAACAGAAACAAGGCTGCTGAAACTGGATTTCGCTCCTCTCAAGGAGAGTTCACAAAGGCTTCGCACAGGCAACATCAACACCGGCTGAGCGCGGCGTACAAGTCATGCAATGTTTCGATGCCGCGCTGGCGGAATTCATCAAGCAAGATCGCCCATAGCTTCGCCATCGCTTCGACGTCGCCATCCGCCGTATGGCGGCGCGGGCAACGGATGCCATAACAAGCTAACGCATCGTCAAACGTCGGGCACGAATGGCCGATCAGCGTCATCATCGGCTGCAAGTCGACAAAACGTCCGCTCCATTTTTGCCGATAATGGCGCCAAAGGGCATGGCGCAAAAACGCCAAATCATGGCCGATATGATAGCCAATTAAGACGCCGGCGGCAATAAACGGCACAAACGTGCGCAGCGCCTCGGCAAGCGGCGGAGCGAACACCACATCCTTCGCCTCAATGCCGGTCAAGGCGGAGATGTGTTGCGGGATCGGCTTTTCCGGCTTGACGAGCGTCATGTACGCATCCGTCACGACTCCTCCAACCGTTTTCGCTGCCGCCATGGCCAAAATTTCATCGCCTTGCTCCGGGGAAAAGCCGGTCGTTTCCATATCGATGATGACAAACGGGATGTCAGTCAAACGGTCATGCCAATTGATGATGTGCTGTTTTTCCTTTTGCAGCGAGCGCAGCCACATTTCCTGCTGCAGCGAATGGTCATGCCCAAATAAGGCGGATGATGCCTCGCGCGGAACGCCGAGCGACAACAAGCGGAGCGCCCGCTGCCAAAACCGGTGCCGCTCATGCATGAATGCGAGCCACCTGCCGGGCGACAAAGCGCTGCAACCGTTTTGCGGTGCGCATCGCTTGTTTCAGCTGCTTTTGTTCCGTCCGCTCAAGCGCCCGCCATAACACATATTCACGTCCGTCCCCCGCCTCAGTGCTGTACTTAAGGCGAATCGAATAGTAAACAGAAAGCGCCTCGCAAACGGCGTCGGAAAGCGGCGCCGTCAATACGCCCGCCGCCTCAAGCGCCCGCCGCCGCTCTGCCGTGTCCGCCGCTGGGACTCGCGCAAAACAGGCCAACCATTTCAGAGCGTTAGTGAGTTGCACGTAGCCGCTTTGTTTCATATGAACGGCCCCACTGTGCGGCCCCCATCGCTCCGTTTGCACGTTGCCCAGCCAACCGAGCGGAACCGGAGGGAATTGAACGTGCTCCCCCATGCGCGCCAACAGCGGCGGCCGTTTGGCCACCGCCGCAAACAGCGCCTTTCTTGCCTTCTCAGCCAATTCTGCTTCCCCATAAAGAGGCCGCATATCCATTGCAATCAACAAAAAACGAATGTCGTTCGGCCACCCGCTTTCGAAATAGGAAGAAAGTTGTTGCTCCCAACCGCGGACCGACTGCGCCCACCGCTTGTTCGTCGCCATCACGTAACCGGAGCAGTACGGATAGCCGGCCTCATGCAACATGTCCACCCCAACCGCCGCCATATGGCGGATGAATTCATAACAAGCCGCCTCCTCTTCCTCAGGACAGTCGAATAAAATGCCGTGGTCCTGGTCCGTCCAAATCGTCGGCTCACACCGGCCGATGCTTCCCATCACATACCAGCACCACGCCGGGGGACGAATGCCGACCGACCGTTTCATCGTCTCCCGCTCCGCAAGGAAGAACGCGCGGCGAAGGATGGCTTCATGCACACAAACGACGTCGCCTGCAAGCTGCTTCATTTGTTCAGGTGCTAGACAGCGCCGCAGTTCGCGCGCCAGTTCATCATGACAAAAACGAAGTTCGGCGGCCGACTCGGCTGCACTTAGCCGTTCGGCCACCTTTTCCGCCAACGATTCCATCACCTTTCCCCTCCTGGCTACTGCTGGGCGAGGGTCTTGGGCTGATACGCGGGATCGAGCTGTTCCGGATAGCCATAAGAGCCGTGCTCGCTAATATCAAGACCTGAAATTTCTTGTTCCGCCGTCACACGCAGTCCGATCGTTTTCTTCATGGCATATAAGATGATAAACGAAACGGCAGCGACATACACCGCAGCGCCGAGCACCCCGACCGTTTGCACAATCAGCTGATCAAATCCGCCGCCGTAAAACAGTCCGGCCTTCCCGATGCCCGTGATCTCGACTAAACGCGGCGAAGCGAAAAACCCAGTTGAAATCGTGCCGATAATGCCGGCAATGCCGTGGACGGAAAAGGCGTAAATTGGATCATCAATCCCTTTGCGTTCGAAGTAGATGGACGTCCAGAACGTGAACGATCCCGCCACTGCCCCGATGATGACCGCCGCCCACGGTTCAACGAACGCGCACGCCGCTGTAATGGCAACCAATGCCGCCAACACACCGTTGACCATCGCCGGAATGTCCGCTTTGCCGACCAAAATTTTCGCCGTCAAGATCGCAGCAACCGCCCCTGCCGCAGCAGCCAAATTCGTCGTCAGCGCGACATAGCCGAAAAATCCGTCGCCAACCGCCATCGTGCTGCCAGCGTTAAAGCCGAACCAGCCGATCCATAAAATCAAACCGCCAATCACGGTATAAACTTGGTTATGCCCAGGAATGACATTCGGTGTTTTGTCTTTATTGAACTTACCGATGCGCGGGCCGAGCAAGACCGTGGCGATGAGCGCCGCAATCGCCCCCTGCAAATGGACGACCGTCGAACCGGCAAAATCTTGCATCCCGAGTTGCCCGAGCCAGCCGCCGCCCCACACCCAATGGCCGACCACCGGATAAATGGCAATCGTGAAAATCGCCCCGAACAGAAAATAGACCGACAACTTCGCCCGCTCAGCGAAACCGCCCCAAGCAATGGCGAGCGATACACCGGCAAACCCAAGCTGGAACAAAAATTTCAGCTCGAGCGGCACATTCGCCCATGCCAGCGAATCAAACGTCCCTTCTCCGGCCTTTAAAAACCAGCCTTCCGTCCCGATCAACCCGTTTCCGGCGCCAAACGTAATGGCGAAACCGAACGCCCAAAACGCCAACGAAGCGATGGCAAAACTCAATATTTGTTTGCCGGCCACATGCCCGGAGTTTTTCATGCGCGTCGACCCCGCCTCAAGCAAGGCAAATCCGGCCTGCATGCCGATGACGAGCACCGCCGAAAGCATGACCCAGAGGGCATCCAGCCCAAGCGTCAACGTTTTTTCATCCATTTTACGCATCCCCCTTTTGTCATTTATCATCCCTTTTATATGTCATAATATATAACATAAACCAACCAAAAGCAACACGTGTTTTTGGTTGAAATCGGTTTCAAACACAAAAAGTTTGTTAAATTTCTTAACAAAAAAAGAATGCCCCTCATCACGAGGGGCATTCCTCACAGTGTTACGCCACACGAATGGGCTTGCCAAACGGCACGCGCGGCATATAATCGTCCGGCACAAGCCAAAACACTTCATAGTCGACTTGCAGTTCTTCATAAAAATAGCCGGTTACATCGGTGATGTAAAACAACGTATCGATTTTTTGCGCAGCGGCCCATTCCAGCACTTCGGTGTACGACGATTTCCCGTGCTTGAAATATTTAATCGTCGCCACGCCAACCGGAGAGACATCGCGAATTTTAAAATCCGCTTGGACGAGCAGCGTGTCCGGGCGCAGCTTTTCAAACAGCTTCACAATGTTTTGAATGAGCATTGGCCGCTCCGGACGGTTTGATGTGTCGATCGCCAACGCGATGGAATGGTCTTTCCGCTCTTTGAGCAACGCCAATAAAGCCCGCTGCCATCTCACGATGATCATCCCCCTTATATCGGTGAATCGCCGTGCGCACTACTAGTATAGACGACGATGGGGGAAAGTACGAACTGTTTTTCTTTCCTTTTTCCCCTCCCGTTTCACAAACATAAACCAAAACGCCAAGGAACAGCTCCTTGACGTTTCTTACTACTGCGAAAGGGGGATGTTCGAACCATTTTCTTGATTCACTGCCGCCTCAATCGTTCCTTCTGCATACACATCGCTTACCTGTTCGCGCGTCTCAGAGAGCGCCTCATACACAAACGACTCGTCCCCGCCATCTGCCGGATCGTATTGCTGCCCCGCAATCGCAACGGGCCGTTTCTTTTTCGTCATCCACCATTCCTCCTACATGAATGCTGTTTCGTGATTAGTGTGAAAACAAGAGCGAAAAATGAACAGAGGAAGTTTATGGATGATGAATGCATATAGAAAGGCAAACGTGGCAAACTAACGAATAAACAACGATCAAGAGAGGATGATAGCCCCGATGAGAAAGCCAACACGAAACGACAGCGTTGAACAGCAACAAAAAAAGCAGCAACCGGACAAAGACAGGGAAAAACAGCCGGGGTACGGCGATAAAAAACTAGAAGGTCCAAACCATCCAGCAGAATAAAGGCGGCGAATCCCAATGAGACATTTGCTTGCGTTAGTGCTGAAATATTTGCTGACCGCCACGGTGATGTTTGCCATTTTACCGCTGTTTTTGCGCATTTCATCGGCAGAGATTTTATGGTTCAGCCTTTGGCTGACGCTTGTCGCCTATGCGCTCGGCGACTTGTACGTTCTGCGGCGCCTTGGCAACGTCTCAGCGACGATTGCCGACTTTGGACTTGTGTTTGTGGCGGTATGGATCGGCATCGGTGCGTTTTATGACATCGCCGGCGCCGCCATATTAAACGCGGCGTTTTTCTCTGCTCTGCTTACAGCGTTCGGAGAATTGCTGTTTCACGCCTATGTGCTGCGATTTGTCACTGTCGAGCACGGTGAAAAAGACGCCCCGCTCATCGGCCGCCAATGGCAAACGGAGGCGGCAGAAGAGTTTGATGTCCGCGCCGCCCGCCCGGACGGCAACGATCGTGAACGAGCGGAACAAGAGGATGAACAGCATCATCAAGAGCCTCCCCATCCCCCCATCCTATGAAGGAGGAACAAATGTTGGCGGCTGCAGTCTGAGACGCCAGCCGCTTCTCCTTCCTTCCAAACAGGGCTTCAACGTGAATGACTCCACCTTTGTTTGGAACATTCAATGGCTGCATCTCCACTTCGTTTTGGGTTGCGCCCTGTACAAAAGGGAAGTGGGGGAGCTTCAATTGGGAAATCATAACACAGATGGCGAACGAAAAAACGGGTGTCTTCTCGTTCGCTAGACACCCGTTTCGCATGAGGATCTTTGGTTTTTCGGCGCTTTCTTCTACAGCCATGGGCGGATCCATCGGACGTTTGGCCGCAAGCCGAAACAGGACGATCTCCTATCCGCCCTTATTGCTCCGGTCGCTTCAGCGCAAGCAGCGTCTGTTTCAATTCCGCTTCCATCGCCGCCAGCTCGCGTTCGGCCTGCTGCCGTTTTAAGCGGCCTTCCGCTTGGATTTTCAACGTTTCTTCGAGCGTAGCGATCAAATTTTCTTGTGTTCGCTTCAACGTTTCGATATCAACCAAGCCACGCTCGTTTTCCTTGGCGATTTCGATGCTGTTTGTTTTTAACATCTCCGAATTGCGCAATAACAGCTCATTCGTCGTTTCGGCGACCTGCTTTTGCGCCGCAGCCGCCCTTTGCTGCCGAAACAGCGTCAAGGCAATCACGACTTGATTTTTCCAAAGGGGGATGGCATGCAAAATCGACGATTGAATCCGCTCGACAAGCGTTTCGTTCATATGCTGAATCATGCGGATTTGCGGTGCCGTTTGAATCGTCACTTGCCGGCTGAGCTTTAGGTCATGCACCCGCTTCTCAAGCCGCTCGGCAAACTGCCGCAAATCCTGTACATCCTGCCATGCCATTTGGTCGCCGGAGCGCTCCGCTTCCGCTTGCTTTTCTGGAATCGTCTTCGTCCGCAGCTCTTCGAGTTTGTATTCCGCTGCCGCAATATAAATATTGAGCGCTTCAAAATAGTCTTTGTTTTTTTCATAGAGCTTCTCAAGCATCATGATGTCGCGAAGCAACAAATGCCGGTGCTTCTCAAGCCGATCAGCGATTTTGTCAATTTCAACGCCGATTTTTTGGTATTTCGCCACCATCTCTTGCAGCGGCTTGGCCACTGCGCCGAACAAGCGGGACAGCCACCCTTTTTTCGCCGGCATTAGGTCATCGGGGTTGACCTCCTTAATTTTGGCCATCAGTTCGCTGATCACTTCGCCGACCGGCCCAGCGTCTTTCGTTTGCACATGATGCAAAATCGCATGAGAAAACTTCGACAGCTCGGCTTGCGCCGCCACACCGTATTGCAAGACGGCCTGATGGTTGGCCGGGTCGATTTGTTTGGCGAGCGCAAGCGCTTTTTCCCGATGCTCAGGCTTCAACGCATCAAGCGCGCGCGCCGGCTTTTCTTCCTCCTTGAGCCGCGGTTCGGCCGGCGAAGAAAACGGCTTTGCAAGCAGCTCATCAAGGGAACTTGTCCGTTCCAGCCCTTGCAGCCAATCCGTCGATTCCATCCCGTGATTCCGTTCGTCCATCGTCATTCTCCTTTCTTTGACAGCGGCAGACGAAGCCCATCCGATTGTCGGAGCGATCGCTCGAGCCATTTCGCTTCCGTTTGCAGCGACCAGATGTCGTTCGATAACACCTCAAGCAACTGCCGTTCAGCCGCTGAAGTCAGCTCGTCAAGCACTCTTTCCGTCTCCTGCAACGCTTTTGCCATATCGGCGCTTTGCACCGGCTGCTGCGCCAAATAAACGTATTTCTCCACCATCTCCACCGCCGTCGGCCATTCGTTTAAGAAAAATGGCTGGGCGAGGCGCAGTTGATGTGGTTGTTGCTCGATGGCGCGAATGATTCGATCGACGATGGCACTCAACCGGGAAACCGTTTGCCACATCACCACAGAACGAAGCCGATAGCGAGCGCGACGCAGCCGCTTCCATAACGCGCGCGCTTCGCCAAGCTGGCTGCGAACGTAGACAAGCTCCTCAGCGGACACATCAGCCGGCAGGCGATGATGCCGCCTTTTCATGATGGCGGACACCCCCCACATCGCCCCCATTCCGGATAAAATCGAAGGCCAAAAGCGAAAATCAGCAGTGATGAATACGATCACCGCGACGATGACCCCTGCGTTCCATGAGACAAACCAACGCCATATCGTACGAAGCAGCTGCTTCATTGTCCCTCTCCTTCTTTATCTTTTCTTTCATTATAGCATGTCCATTCCATGATACGTACAAGCGCCCAAAGAAGTTTCATCGCCAACTGGACGGCGCGCATAGGACAATGGCCGTTTCGAATAGGCTATAGTAACAGGGCCATCGAAAGGGGAATCGGGATGAAAGCGATCAATTGGCAGCTTGTCTCCTTTGTCGCGATCTCGCTGTTGAAAGAATATTGGTGCTATGCCGGACTGCCGCGCGTCTACTATTGGCAGGCGGCGGATGATGACAAAAAAACTGCCTAACAGCAGAAGGAGGGAACACGATGCAGCCTTGGCACCGCCCCACACCGCCAACCGCCTCCCGCGCCGCACTGACCGTCACCGGCCAAGGGACAGTCATCGCCAAGCCAGACACCGTCCTCATTGCGCTCGGGGTGCGCACCGAACACGTCCATATTCAAGAAGCGCTTGCTGACAACGCGAAACGCACCGACGCAGTCATTGGAGCACTCAAGGCGCTTGGCGTGCAAACAGAAGATTTGGAGACGACGGCGTTTTCCATCTATCCCCAATACGAACATCACAATGGAGCCGACGTATTATCCAGCTATGGAGTCGAACATTGGCTTGAAATCACCGTCCGCGACCCTAAAAAAGCCGGCGCCATTTACGAGGCGGCCGTTGCCCATGGAGCAAACCTCGCCCGCGGCTTGGAATTCCGTCTAGCAAACGAACAAGCCTATTACCAGCAGGCATTGGCGTTGGCCGTGAAAAACGCCAAAGAAAAAGCGCTGGCCATCGCCCGCGCTCTCAGCTTGCCTCTTTATGACACGCCGATTGAACTGAAAGAACAGTCATCGATCCGGCCGACGCCATACGGTCCGGCTGTTCTCAGCGTTCCCTCATCAGCGCCGCCTGTGCAGACGCAAGATGTTGTCATTACCGCCGTCGTGGAAGCGGTATTTGCTTATTCGTTCATTTCGTGATATCGACTTCATGGACACGAGCGCCGCCAAACAGCTCGACGCGGGTGGTTTTCTTTTTCCCGTTCGAATGGACGATGGTCACAGCGTACGCGCCCGGCAAATACGGGCCGATTTTTTTGACAAATGGGTCTTTCGTCGCCTCCTCTTCCGTTTTCACCCCATTGACGACAAGCGACGCCTCCGGATCATCGACGCGCACATGGAGAAAATAGAGGGCTGGCTCAAACACATACCGGTCCTCAAACACATGAATCGTAAACACCGGCGGGTAAGATGTCAATCCTTTAATATACACGTGGCCGCTCTTGCGCTGGCGGGCAAACTCCCGATCTAGCTGTTTATACGCTTCTGGGTGCCGTTCCACATACGCGAACAACGGCGCCAACGTTTTCTCGTTGATCGGCACGCTTTCCTCCGTCACCCGCAGCATCGCCTGCAAAGCGGCCACATCGCGGTCTTCGATCGCATCTTTTAAACGCATAATGGCCATTTCTCGGCTCGCGGCCGTCTTCAACGCCCCATACCCGCTCCAAAGAAGCGTGCTCGCCCCCCACAGAACGACGATGGCGACAAGCAGCCAGCCGATGAGACGGTATTGCTTTTTTCTCCTCTTTTCCCGAGACAAAACGCGCGCCTGCTGCCTCTTTTCGCTACGCGCCAACGCCGCGGCGCCGTTCTGACCGCCGCGGCTTCCCGTTTCCCCCTCAATGGCATCCGGTTCGAACACGCGCGGTTTCATGAGCGCTTCCCCTCTCCTTCTCGCTGTCTAGTTCCACTTTATGTCAGAGACAGGGAATATATGTTACACGAACAACGGTGCGCTTTTTATTATACCCGCCTGAGCGAAAAACGGATAGCCGTTTGCACCGCCCATTATCGCGAAAACGAAGCGTTCGGTCGCTCCATTCGCCGCCCGACTTGTTGAAACATCCAGGCGTATAAGGCCGCGCTTCCTAGCGCCAGCATCCCAAGGACAACAAACGTCCATGCATAGCCGATCCATTCCGCCGCGGCGAGCGACAGCGGCGCCAACATCCGCCCAATCGTAAAACGGAGACTGGCGGCGGCAAAATATTGGCCGCGCATCGCCTCCGGAGCCAAGCGGGAAATGAACGATTGCTGCAAGCCAGCTGTCATCAACTCAGCCAGCGTAAACAGCGCCATGACCGCGATCAATCCGAGCAGCGAAGACGTTTGACTAAACAGCCACATCGAGATGCCGTATAAGACGGATGAACCCACAAACGCCTGCCGCTCCGAGTAGCGAGACATCCAACGCGTCACAGCCACCGTGCATAGTGCGACCAACAGACCGTTTTCGGCAATGAGCCAACTAAAGGCGCTCGCGCCGTCAATCGTCCATCCTGCCCATGTTTCGGCTTCGACCGTTTCTTTTGTATATACCGGGATCAGCAAGTCAAGCTGTGTAAACGTTTGTGCCACCAACACTCCAGCAACGATAAACAGGAAAAAGACACGGTCGCGTACAATGATGGCATACTGCTTGAACTGCGTGCGCAAAAAAGACTGCCATGTCCCTCTCCTTTGTTGGCCGGCTGCGGCTAGAGGCGCCGTCTCACGCAACGTTTTGGAGAGCAGTGTTGCCATCGCAAAACATGAACATGCCGCCAAAAGCAATAAGGCAAACCGATGCTCAGCATAAAAAAGACCGCCAATTGTCGGGCCGATGACAACAGAAATATTGATGGATGTGTAAAACACAGCAAACACATCGCTCCGGTCTTTCTCCGGAACCACATCGGACACCATCGCCTGGCTCGCCGGCCAATAAAATGACCCGCAAATGCCAGCCAGCGTAAAACTAAGAAATCCAACAAACGGCGACGACCACCACGGGGAGCTGGCCAAGGCGAAAACGAAAAACGCCGCCCCCTGTCCGTAGGCGGATAACACCATCATCCGCTTGCGTCCGAATACATCAGCACAATAGCCGCCCATTAAATTGGTGATGACCGAGAACAACTGCGAAACAATCAACAACAACCCCGCTGTCTCTTTGCCAAAGGCATCGGCAAAATAAATCGATATAAACGGAAAAAACATCCAAAAGGTCGTATTCATGAGCGCCTCGCCAAACAGGCGCACTTTTAGGTTGCGGTCCCAATCGCGTATTCGCATCCGCTGTCCCCCTAATCTTTCGTCTTTCGAATTTCTTTGGAAATTATATCATATTTTTATAGGGGATCGGAGAAATATTTTTCAAATAAAAAAGGGCTGACCCAAAAGGGTGTTTTTCCTTAAACCAAACACAACATATTGTTTCATGCCTATATACATAATAAAAAAAAGTGTCCCGATCCTTTTGGGACACCCTCGACTTGCATTTCTTTTGTCTCTTACTTGCGGATGAATTGCTGCGTCCAAATATATCCATTTTCTTCAAAACCAACGCCGATGTGCGTAAAGTTTTTGTTCAAAATGTTCGCGCGGTGGCCTTCACTGTTCATCCACGCATTGACGACTTCCTGTGGTGTGCGTTGGCCTTTGGCGATGTTTTCCCCGGCAGCCGTGTACGAGATGCCGAATTTTTTCATCATCTCAAATGGAGAACCGTACGTCGGGCTGTTGTGCGAGAAGTAGTGGTTCACGGCCATATCGCGCGATTTTTCGCGTGCGACTTTGCTGAGGGCCAAGTCAACTTGAAGCGGCGGCAAGCCGTATTTTGCCCGCTCTTTATTCGTCAGTTCAACGACTTGTTGCTCATAGGCGTTTAAGCCAGTTGCTTTTTGCGGTGCTGCTGTTGGGGCCGTCGCTGGCGTTTTCGCCGGTGCTGGCGTATTCGCAGCCGGTTTCGTCGCTGGCTGTTTGACCGTTGCCGGCGCCTGCGGTTTTGTCGTTGGCTGTTTTGCCGCCGGTTGTTGTGTTGCCGGTTTTACGGGTTGAAACGACACGAACGGGAAGTATTGTTGCAGCCATTTCTCAAAATCTTGAACGTTTGTGCTGACATATTTTACTTGATACGCATTCGCTGTCGGACACGTCGTCCCAGCTGCTTCCGTTTTCGTTGCCGCGAACGAAGCGCCGGCGAGTGCGACCGAAGCTGCGATTGTTGCTACCATTTTTTTCTTCATCGGAATTCC
The DNA here is from genome assembly GCF_022341265.1 of Geobacillus sp. YHL. NCBI lineage: Bacteria > Bacillati > Bacillota > Bacilli > Caryophanales > Anoxybacillaceae > Geobacillus > Geobacillus sp. YHL. Next base: position 22,233 of record NZ_JAEIGB010000010.1, on the reverse strand, counting down.
TCCTTGTATCCTCTATTTGAAAGTTTCAGAGATATTGCGTCCGTCAGTCATGCCTACACGATGAGATTCGAAGAGGAACGGTTTCGTTGTTCCCTTGCCTTCGCCCTCATTATAACACGGGTTTTTTGTAATATTTTTGGGCTAAAATGGAAAAAAACGCAGGCTGGCAACACCCGGAAAAACAAGCGCTTGTTTTCATTGCCAGTTGGCTGCCCATCACGGCAGTTGCAACGATTGGAAGCGGCATCCTTTCACTAACTGCCCTTCCTTTTTCCCCTCTATTATTCTAGCCACCCACATTTTTCTAGGAAAAAGGGAGTTGACAGCCTCTTTTTTGGACCATTTCGTTTAACAATTGTTACAGCTGTGTTACAAAACAGGGGAGATATTCACATTCTTGTTTTAAAAAAGAAGCTGGTGGCGATCAGCCCCAGCTTCTGTCATGATCTTTTTCGTTCCTAGTCGACAACGAGCACCGTTTGCACTTCATTCGGCTTCACCTCGACGGCAAACGTCCCGCATTCGTCCGCCGCGAGCGAGTCAAGCGGCTCCTCGTTGAGATTCGCGCGAAAAACGCCCGAAAACGGCTTGTTCCATTGGAACGCCGCCGTCGTTATCGTTGGCGTTGAATTGTAAAAAAGGAGCTTATCGGCATACAGCCGCACCCGTTCGACAAAGCGCATCGATCTCCATCCCCCACCGTCTCATCGTTTGCTACTATTTTAGCAAGAACGGATGGCGGTTGGCTATAGAGCGCCTCTTCTATTGCGATAGTTGATGCCCCTCAACCAACACCGGAATGCGTTCTTTATATTTCTCCACCCATCGGCGGTTATGTTCGTCCGCCCCCTCAATGTTGCCGCTTAAAAAGATCGGCGGTTCTATTCCATTTTCCGCCATGAGGACAATCGCCTCGGCGAAAACGGCGTTTAAAATCGCGCTGCCGATCACGGTCGAAGTAGGGGCAAATGGAACGGAAACATTCGGATGAGCTAAAATCGCGTCTCCTCTCACACAATGATTGTCAATCACCAAGTCCACCACTTCATACAATAACCGACCGCTCTTATGCCGCGACGGTTGACTCTTCGAATATTCCAAAGATGTAATCGCGATCGTGTACGCCCCTTTCTCCTTTGCTGCCAACGCCACATCAATCGGAACAGGATTGCGCCCCGATGTGGACAAAACAAAAAACACATCTTCAGGACGGATATCCTCATGATTGATAAAATTTTGTGCCAAATCATTCATTCTCTCCAACATGGACGACCGCACCGCCCCTTCGTGAAGCATCAGCGGCTCGACAAAGATCGGTTTCACCGGAACAAGCCCTCCCGCCCGGTAAAACACTTCCTCCGTCAAAATATGGGAATGGCCGCATCCGAATAACTGAATGATTCCGCCGTTTTGAATCGCTTCGCTTACCATATGGGCGGCCTTTTTTAGATTGTCCTTTTCATGGCTTAAAACGAGTTCCAGATGTTCATTGATTTTTTGGAAATATTGATTGATCATCGGCCATTCGCCCCTTAAGCGCTTGATTTCCTATCCCTAAACTAGATTTAGCCCGCCGCAGCCACGGTTAGACCCGCTCCTGCAGCCAAAAAAACGGCTTCCCCTATAAAGGAAGCCGTCCGTCGGTTCCATCGCATTCCTTGCTTTACTGCCCTGTATATCCGCCAACCGGGATATTGTCCTTCCGCGCCACCCCAGTGCGGTAAGCGGCTTCGATGACCGCTTGTCTGACGCGTTCAACGACTTTGCTGTTGAAGACGCTCGGGATGATGTATGTTTCGTTCAATTCATCCTCCGTCACGACAGAGGCAATCGCCTTCGCAGCGGCAAGCTTCATTTCCTCGTTAATTTCTCTCGCCCGGCAGTCGAGCGCCCCGCGGAAAATGCCCGGGAAGCAAAGGACGTTGTTAATTTGGTTCGGATAATCAGAACGTCCGGTCGCCATAACGCGCACGTACGGTTCGGCCAGCTCCGGATCAATTTCCGGAATCGGGTTGGCCATCGCAAACACGATCGGGTCGCGCGCCATTTTTTTCACATCTTCCACTTTTAAAATGCCGGGAGCTGAGACGCCAATAAACACATCTGCGCCGGCGATGACATCGGACAAGCTTCCTTTCAGATTATCCGGGTTCGTGATTTGCGCATATTCTTGCCAATACGGATTTTCATACGTTTCATCGCGATGGATGGCGCCGTGGCGGTCGACCCCGATAATGTTGCGTACGCCGGCCGCAAGCAAAATTTTCGTGCAGGCGATGCCAGCGGCGCCAATGCCGGTGAGAACCACTTTAATGTCCTCGAGTTTTTTGTCGACGATTTTCAACGCATTAAGCAATCCGGCCAAGAGCACGACCGCCGTGCCGTGTTGGTCGTCATGGAACACCGGGATGTCGAGCTCTTCCTTCAACCGCTTTTCAATCTCAAAGCAGCGCGGAGCGGAAATGTCTTCGAGGTTAATGCCGCCAAACGCCGGGGCGATCGCTTTCACAATTTGGATGATCTCTTCCGTATCTTTCGTGTTCAAGCAAATCGGAAACGCGTCCACTCCGGCAAATTCCTTAAACAGCATCGCTTTCCCTTCCATGACCGGCATCGCCGCATACGGGCCGATGTCGCCCAGCCCGAGCACCGCGGTGCCGTCCGAAACCACGGCTACCGTATTCCGTTTAATCGTCAACGAATACGCCTTGCGCGGATCTTCAGCGATGGCCGTGCAGACGCGCGCCACGCCAGGCGTATACACCCGCGACAAGTCGTCCCGCGTTTTCACTGGGATTTTTGAATTTGTTTCAATTTTCCCCCCGATGTGCATCAAAAACGTGCGGTCGGAAACGTTGATGATTTTGACGCCGCGAATTTTTTTCAGCGCCTCAATGATCAAATCGCACTGCTTCGTGTCGAGGGCGCTGACGGTGATGTCGCGCACCGTGTGAACTTTGCTTGATGAAATGACGTCAATTCCGACAATGTCCCCGCCCGCTTTGCCGATTGCGGCGGCGATATCGCTGAACGAGACGATATCTTTTTCGAACTGGAGACGAATCGTAATGTTCATCGCTGCCCCGCCTGGTAATGCCATAACAATCGTCCTTCCTTTTCTCTATTTTTGTTTAAATCAGTAAATCATCTTACGGTACAAATGTTATCCTATGAACCGGAAAAAGACAACCCTTATTGTACACCCCTTTCGGCAAACACATGCATCTTTCCGCCGAACGTGAAACAGCATGCGTCCTGAGCCAGCGCAGCCTTCTTCCCACCGTTCATGTTCCGCTGTTGGCAAAACAGCAACAGGGGTGGCTGACGGCAGAAAAACAACATGCAAGAAGGAAATCAGAGCAGCAATGAAGTAAACGTAAAAGAAAGGAAAAACTAGACAGGAGCGAAAAAGAATGAGAGAAAAGCTGTTTCTCGTGCTGGCCAACTTGTTTTGGGCCGGCAATTACGTCATCGGGAAGTCCATCATTGCGGAAACGGGCCCATTTTGGCTGACGTTGATCCGTTGGTGCGCCGCTTTTATCGTGTTGGCGCCCGTATCGTACTGGCTTGAGCGGCCGCGCTACCAGGACATCATCAAACAATATTGGCTGCCGCTCGCTGCAGCCGGAATTCTTGGCGTCATCGGCTATAATTTGCTTTTATACGGCGCGCTCGCCTATACATCGCCGATGAACGCAGCGATCGTCAATTCGCTCAATCCGGCGATCATCGTCGTGTTGTCGTATGCGCTGCTGCGGGAGCGGCTGTCAAAAACCAATATTGCCGGCTTTTTGTTGTCGCTGGCCGGTGTATTGTTTATTTTAACGGATGGGCATATAGCACACGTCTTCCGAATGAACTACAACCGCGGTGATTTGATGATGCTCGCCGCCGGTGTCGTCTGGGCGCTTTATTCGATCATCGGCAAAAAACTACCCGTCCCACCGATTACAGCGACAACGTGCTCCGTTTTTTTTAGCTTGCTGCTGCTGTGGCCGTTCGCATTCTTTTATCCGTTTCCAGCTGATCACATAAGTGCAGCTGGGCTCGCCGGATTGGTCTATATTTGCTTGTTTCCGTCCATTCTTTCCTTCTTATTTTGGAACATCTCAGTGCAAAAAGTCGGTCCGAGCCATGCCGGTGTATATTTAAACTTAATTGCCGTATTTACCGCTGTGATCACGTTTTTGCTTGGCGGTGCTCTATCCGTCCTGCAGCTGGCCGGCGGCGCAATCGTCTTGTTCGGCGTCTATTTGGCGACAAAAGCGCCGAAAGTGAAGACGGAACAAGTGGATATCGCAGGATGACGGCCGGGCCGTTTGGCGGACAGCATCATCAAAAATAAAACCCGCCATCACAAGCGGGAACCTTTAGCCATGAAAAACAGCGCCGCCCGCCGCACCCAAAACCCTGTTGCATGCACAAGCGGTCTCCCCTCACCCAAAGGGAGACCGCTTTTTGGCTATTGGAGCAATCGAAGGAACTCACGCATAAACGCCGGCAAATCCGGCCACGCATGGGCGGAGACGAGGTTGCCGTCAACGTGGACTGTATGGTCAGACACATACGTCGCTCCTAGCGCCTCAACCCCCGGCTTGCAGGCAATATACGCTGTCAAACTCCGTCCTTTCAACAAATCCGGCATCGTTTCAAAAATGAGCGAGGCGTGGCAAATTGCGGCAATCGGCTTATTCGCCTCAAAGAAATGACGGACGATGCGCTGCACGTTTTCATCAAGGCGAATGTATTCCGGCGCCCGCCCGCCTGGAATGACTAACGCATCGTATTGCGTCGGGTCGATCTCGGCGAACGATGCATGGGCGTCGATCAAATAGCCTTGTTTTTCCACATACGTATCCCAGTCGGCAAAATCATGGACAACGGTGTGCAGTTTCTTTTTCTTCGGCGCGGCAATCGTTACGTCATGCCCTTCCTCCAACAAACGATAATACGGATAATACACCTCCAGCGCCTCAACAGCGTCGCCGGTGATGATCAACACTTTTTTGCTCATGGATTCCCGCCTCCTTGTCCATTTTTTTCTTTCATTTCTATCATACTGGAAACGAGTGAAAAGGAAAAGTAAAATGATTGGTGGAAAGGTATGAAGCAGCAGAAACGAGAGTCGCTATGGTTGCGACAGTAAGGAGGGAAACAGAATGACCATCACCTCATGGCTGGCCGCCTCGCGCCACACCGTCGTGCTGACCGGCGCCGGCATGTCAACCGAAAGCGGGCTGCCCGATTTCCGCTCGCCGCGCACCGGGCTGTGGGCGCGTTTTAACCCGAGCGAACTCGCTACCATCGATGCGCTGTACCATCGCCGTGAATCGTTCGTCGAGTTTTACCAATATCGCATTCGCACCTTGCAACAATGCCAACCGCATGACGGACACCGCTTATTGGCCGATTGGGAGCGGCGCGGGATCGTGCAAACGATTGTGACGCAAAATGTCGATGGCTTTCACCAAGAAGCGGGAAGCCGACGCGTCATCGAACTTCATGGCTCGCTCCGCACCGTCCATTGTCAGCGGTGCGGGGAGTCAAAACCCAGCTTTGTCTATTTGCACGGTGTGTTGACGTGCGAATGCGGCGGAGTTTTGCGCCCGTCGGTCGTGCTGTTTGGCGAGCCGCTGCCGGAGAAAGCCATCGATCAAGCGTGGGAAGCGGCCCGCCAAGCGGACTTGTTCGTTGTGCTCGGCTCCTCTCTGCAGGTATCCCCAGCCAACCAGCTGCCGCTTGTTGCCAAGCGGAGTGGGGCTAAACTCGTGATCATCAATTGGGAACCGACGGAACTGGACGATCTCGCCGATGCTGTCATCCATCAGCGAAAAATCGGTGAAGTGCTGAACGAGCTCAATGAGCAGTTGGCGGAGGTGGATCCATGACCAAAGAAACGATGTTGCAAATGGCGCTCGAATCGATCGGCGACCACTCCCACATCCGCCATTGGCGCCGCGTATCAGGCGGCGACATCAATGACGTCTATCGCGTCCAAAGCGGCAAACAAACGTACTTTATCAAAATGCAACGTTTCCCGCCGAGTGGATTTTTCGCTGCCGAACAGATGGGCCTCGAGCTGATCAGGCAAGCACGCGCCATCAACGTTCCGCATACCTTCGGCTTCGGGGAAGCGGACGGCTGGGGCTGGCTCGTCTTGGAGTGGATCGAAGGAACAGAAACGGAACAGACGGCCGAACAGCTCGGCCGCGGCCTTGCCCGCCTCCATCAATGCCGCGGACCGGCGTTCGGGCTTGACCGCGATACCTATATCGGCATGCTGCCGCAGCGCAACGGCTGGTACGGCCGCTGGACCGACTATTACCGCGACGCCCGCCTTAGACCACAAATAACGCGAGCGGCGGAGAGAGGCCTCCTGCCCGTCAAGCGGCGCAAACGTCTCGAATGGCTGCTCGAGCGGCTTGACCAATGGCTCCCGGATGACTGTTTTCCGTCGCTTTTGCATGGCGATTTATGGAGCGGCAACTGGATTCCAGGACCAGACGGAGTGCCGTATTTGATCGATCCGTCTGTTTTATATGGCCATCATGAGTTTGAGATCGCGTTTACCGAGCTGTTTGGCGGCTTCCCAGTCCGGTTTTATGAGAGCTATCGCGAGCTTATGCCGCTCTCGGCTGATTATCATGGCCGAAAACCACTCTACCAGCTGTTTTACTTGCTCGTTCATCTAAATTTATTTGGCGAAACATACGGCAGCGCGGTTGACCGCGTGCTGGATCGTTACGCGGGGGAGTAGTTTTTCCTGCTTCCCCCGCCATCCTTATTCAGCACGGATCGCTTCGAGCAGCGCATCACCGTTTTCGCTCACGCGCACATAGGCAAACCGAACATTCTCTTGCCGTTTCATCCCCGTTTTTTCCGGAATGAAATACGATTCAATGCCATACACGACTTGCGGGCCGTGAAACGTACCGGTGATGATCACATCCCCCGGTTGCGGCGTGTATCCCGGCCTTTTTTCCCCATTGACCATATATACGCCAGCCAAACGGTGCACCCCGTCCTCTCCTTTTCGCAGCCCGACTTGCACCCGTCCGCTTCCGTCAAGCGACGGAATGGTGGAAATATCGTACCGAAGCTGAATATAATCCCCTTGCAACATGGAACGTGGATCCAACGGTTCAAGTTCCAACTTTACTACATCACCATATCGCAACAATCGTTCTTTTTGCCACACGGTATAACCTAAAAATGAAAATTGAGCGATCACGACTATGAGCGTCAACAACGAAACGCGCCGCCCCCAGCGCACGCCCAGCCTCCATGTGAAGCCATTTCGTTTCTCAAGCCATACCGCCCATGCGAGCAACACCGCTCCCGCCGCCAGCAAACTGACCGATTTATGAAGCAAATTCCATGCGAGTTCATAATATTTCAGCACGAGATAAAGCGCTGTGTACACCCAAGCGGTCTTCCGCTCCAGTTGCCGACCGCGGAAAAGAAAGAAGGCAAGCGCCAAAATCATGGCGATATTCAACGTCACGTACAGTCCATCAGCCGCAAACACATCAACGCTTGTCGCAATCCCAAGCGCGCCGAACGCCAAGACAAGCGGAGTGAGAAACGGCGTTTCGCGAAAGCGGCCATACGCATACAACCCGCCGTTGACCAAAGCCAAGGTGAGCAACACCATCCGGCCGTCATCCATCACTGAACTTAAGGCGATCCCTAAATAGACCGTCAGCGCCGCCGTCGTCAACCGGCGCACTCCGCTGTCTGATGATCGGATGACGCCAATCGCAAGCCCAATGGCATAGAGGAACAGAGTCGACCGCGAGACCTCCCACGCCATCGCCACCCCGAGCCCGTAACCAATAGCAAGCAGTGTATAACGAACGACCGGATTCCAACGCCGGCCAAATGAGGCGGGAACGACAAATCCAAAGATGGAAATGAAAAAGAGCACGTAAGGCGACCATGACTCTGTCCAAAGGAAATACAAGCCAAGCAGGCTTTGTATGGCCAACGCGGAAGCCGCAAGCGTGACAATCGCTTGAAACGACGCCAAAAAACGCCTTCCAGCTTTCGTCTCCGCTGAAAACAGCCCAGCCCGCCGCAATAGCACAACGCCGCCGCACAGCACAGCAGCGGCCGCCATAAGCCCAATGAGAAGCAGCCACGTTTCAAAATGATCTGCGAGCAAGCGAATGTATTGAATGAACAAAAACAGTCCAGCAAACAAACTCGTCAACAACACGTACGGCCGCTGCTTGGCGATGACAAGAAAATAATAAAGCAACACGGCGAGCAACACGGTATACACGTATGGCCACCATGCGTCGCGCCCATAGGAAAAACCGGTTACGTCAATCACAAGCAGCCAACCTTGCATGGCAATATAAGCGAGATGGGCGACTAACGGCGTACGGCTGACACCAACCAGCACGCCGTTGATCGCTGCAAACAATAAGAGCAAACCAAACGACGACCATTCCGTCCACTCAATCCGATAAGCGGACGGAAAATAATAAAACCAGCACGCAAGCTGCAACAACCCAATCGCGATCACGGACAGCACCCGTTCTTTTGTCAGCAGCGCCAACAAAGCGGTCGGCGCAAGCCAGGCAAGAAACAGCCAATAACTGTCAGCATGCGAATTGTAAATTTGTCCAAGCAACGCCAACGCAATGCCAAATGACAACACCCCGCCGATCAGCATCCAGCGCCCTAAGAAACGATGGCGGCCCCAAAGCGCCGCGCTTGCGATGTAAAATGCCGCCATCATGCCGATGCTGATTCCGACTTTCACCTCTCGCCCCATCCCCGGCCAGTTGGCGGCAAAAAAATACACAATGCCGGCAATGATGCACAAAAACGCCAACGCATACCCCGTTTTCACGATCCGGGCCGCCATATCGCTTCCTCCCTGTGACTCAGATCTTTCCTCTATAAAGCATATGCTGAAAAAGCTGTCTAGAAGACCAGTGAAAACACGCCTTATTCCATCGCATTTTCCTAGTTACCACCGGCCTTTTAGACTTTTTTCTTTGTTGCGGTGAAGAACATTATGGTTGGAGATAATTTTTTAAGTGGAAAATTTCCATATCATGCTCTGTCACTTTTTTCATCAAATAATCGATGGATGCCTGTTTGGAAGAGAACTCGCGCGAAGCCAGATCAAGAGCGGCCTGATGCTTATGAAGCATGTTCTCGATGTGGCGAAAGTGGCTCCGCATTTCTGTTGCGAGGTTGTCAACTTTTTCTTCGACCCGTTCAACTTTCGCTTCAAGCCGTTGTTGCCCTTCTTTGAGCGTTTGCACGTCGCCCTTGATCATGTCCATGTCCGCTTTCAACGTTTGCACGTCACCTTTGACCGCGTCCATGTCCGCTTTCAACGTTTGCACGTCACCTTTGACCGCGTCCATGTCCGCTTTCAACGTTTGCACGTCGCCTTTGACCGCGTCCATGTCCGCTTTCAACGTTTGCACGTCACCTTTGACCGCGTCCATGTCCGCTTTCAACGTTTGCACGTCACCTTTGACCGCGTCCATGTCCGCTTTCAACGTTTGCACGTCGCCTTTGACCATGTCCATGTCCGCTTTTAATGTGCGCACATCCTCTTCCACCCGGTGAAGCCGCTGTTCCAAGCGGGCTTGCCCCTCTTGCAACAACTGCACTTCACCTTCCAAGCGCGCCTGTCCTTCTTTCAGCGCTTGGATCTCGCCTTCCAAACGCGCTTGTCCTTCTTGAAGGGCCCGGACATCGCCTTCGATCCGATCGAGCCGCATGTGGATCGGATTCAACTTTTGGTCAAGCAATTCAGCCATTAGTTGCACGAGTTCGGCTTGGCTCATCGTTTCTCACCTCCTTTCCCCCATTGTATCATTGTCCCACACAACGTCATAGTATAGAAAAAGAGATTTTCTTCTCCTTTTCGACAAGATCAGACGCTAAATCAAACCGATGAATCGGCTTCATCATCAAATCAACATGGGGCAAAAAATGATTTTTTGATGATCAGCTACAAACGGCCGCCTCGATGAATCCACATCCGATAAAGAGCAAGACAGGCCGCCAAGTAAGCACCGCCAAGCACAAACCCGCCAAGCACATCAGACGGATAATGCACTTGCAAGCTTAACCGGCTTAAGCCAGTTAAGAGCGCCAGCGCCGCAAACACGCCGTAAATGGCCGCCCGTTCTCCACGCTTGGTGCGCGTTTGCGCCAAAAAATACGCTAAAAGCAGCAAGTAAATCGTCCCGATCATCGCGTGGCCGCTCGGAAAACTGAACCCCCCGATCTCGGCATGCGGCGGGCGCTCCCGCCCCACAACATGCTTGATCCATTCGTTGATGCCATACCCCCCACCAACAGCGACGACAACCAACACCATTCCATAGACATCGCGGCGGAAAAACCATAAACCAATGACAAGCATCACACTGATGATGCCTATTGTTTTCCCATTGCCGAGAAACGTAAACGGATCGAGCCATTGCCATGAATCAAACAGCTGCAGCCCACCTTCGTCAGCCGCCTTTGTCACCCCGGCTGCCACGCTTGCCCAAACAGCCAAAAAAAAGACCGCGCCGACAGCCGCTATCATCCATAATCGTCGGTTCACTCTGACTCACTCCTTGTTGATGCTTCCTCACAACCGCATCAGTCGGTTGCCCACCACTGGATATCAAAGTCGATTTGTACGGAGATCAAACCAAAAGGAAACATTGAAAGTTCCTCATTATAACTTAATATATTTTCATGAACAAAAGAAAAATCCTCCTTAAAAAGCAACACTTTTTAAGGAGGAAACAACCGTTACGACGGCAGCTTCGTCTCTCCCATCAGGAACCGGTCCACTTCACGGGCCGCCCCCCGGCCCTCGTGGATCGCCCAAACGATCAGGCTTTGGCCGCGGCGGGCGTCGCCAGCCGCAAACACGCCCTCGATGTTTGTTGTATATTTGCCGTATGGGGCTTTCACTTTGTTGTTGATCGTTTCAACGCCAAACTGCTTCAACAACGGCTGCTCTGGCCCTTCAAACCCGATGGCGATAAACACCAAATCACACGGCCATACTTGTTCCGTCCCCGGAATTTCTTTAAAGATCGCTTTGCCGTTTTCATCAATGATTTTTTCCATTTGAATCGTATGCAGCTCTTTCACGCGGCCGTGCTCGTCGCCTACGATTTTTTTCGTTTGAATGCAATATTGACGCGGGTCTGCCCCAAATTTCGCCTTCGCTTCCTCATACGCATAATCAAGCGTGAAAACGAGCGGATATTGCGGCCAAGGGTTATTGTCTGGGCGCTTGTCCGGCAAAGCCGGGTGTTTGCCAAACTGGACGACGCTTTTGCAGCCTTGGCGCAGCGCGGTCGCCACGCAGTCGGCCCCCGTGTCGCCGCCCCCGATCACGATGACACGTTTTCCCTTGGCATCGATAAACTGGCCGTCGGCAAAATTCGAATCCAATAAACTTTTCGTCACGCCGGTCAAATAATCCATCGCAAAATGGACCCCCTCAAGCTCCCGGCCTTCAATGGCCAAATCGCGCTGCTTTTGCGCACCGATGCACAAGACGACGGCGTCGTACTGAGCACGAAGTTCGTCAGCCATAATATCTTTGCCGACTTCGGTGTTCGTAATAAACGTGATGCCTTCCTCTTCGAGCAGACGCACCCGCCGCTCGACCACTTCTTTTTCCAACTTCATATTCGGAATGCCGTACATCAATAAGCCGCCGATGCGGTCAGCCCGCTCATACACCGTCACCGAATGGCCGGCTTGGTTGAGTTGGTCAGCGCAGGCCAACCCGGCCGGGCCGGAGCCGACGATGGCCACCTTTTTCCCCGTGCGCGTCTTCGGGATGCGCGGTTTCACCCATCCTTCAGCAAACCCTTTATCAATAATGGCCCGTTCGATTCCTTTAATCGCAACCGCTGGGTCGGAAATGGCCACCGTGCACGATCCTTCGCACGGCGCCGGACAGACGCGGCCGGTAAATTCTGGGAAGTTGTTGGTCTTTAAAAGTCGGTCAAGCGCTTCTTTCCAACGGCCTCGGTACACCAAATCGTTCCATTCTGGGATCAAGTTGTGCACCGGACACCCCGAGGTAAGGCCGTTTAGCTCCAATCCCATATGACAAAACGGCGTTCCACAGTCCATACAGCGGGCGCCTTGGCGGGCCAGCACCTCTTCCGAAAACGGCTGTGTATATTCTTTCCAATCATCAAGACGGGAAAGCGGGTCGCGCTTTTTTTCTTCCTCGCGTGCATATTCCATAAACCCTGTTGCTTTTCCCACGATGGTTCCCCTCCTTCTTTCCGTACACGTCCTCTCTTCTCCCCGATGCGGCCTTCCCGCCTGTTAGGCCAGTTAAAAAGCGAGCCCCGCGCGGCCGCGGGGCCAAAGCGGCGCCGTCGCCCTGCGGCCGTCCGCAAGCTGCGGCGTTACTTCGCTACCGCCTCGAGCTGATGGGCGCCGCCGACAGCCGCCGCTTTTTTCCGTTTCGCCACCGTTTCAAACGCCGCCATGACAGCTTCTTCGTGCGAAAGCCCGGACTGTTCGAGCGTTTCGATCGTCTCAATCATCAGTTTGTAATTGCGCGGAATGACTTTGACAAACCGGCGGACATACGCATCCCACTCTTCGAGCACTAACGCCGCCCGCGGGCTTCCCGTATAGCGGTAATGGTTTTCGATCATCCGACGCACGTCGCGAATTTCTTCCTCGTCTTCGAGCCGCTCAAACGAGACGAGCTCAAGGTTGGCGGTTTGCTGCCAGCTGTCTTCATCGGCAAGAACGTAAGCGATGCCCCCGGACATGCCAGCGGCGAAGTTTTTGCCAACCGAACCGAGGATGACGACGCGGCCGCCGGTCATATATTCACACCCGTGATCGCCGACTCCTTCGACAACAGCATGGACGCCGCTGTTGCGCACACAGAACCGTTCACCGGCGCGGCCGCGAATGTACGCCTCGCCGCTCGTCGCCCCGTAGAAAGCGACGTTGCCGATAATGACATTGTCCGCTGCGGCAAACGGCGCCTCATGCGGCGGACGGACGATCACTTTGCCGCCGGAAAGCCCTTTGCCGACGTAGTCGTTCGCGTCACCGACGAGCTCGAGCGTCATCCCTTTCGGCACAAACGCCGCAAAACTTTGCCCAGCCGATCCGGTGAAATGGAGGCGGATCGTATCATCCGGCAACCCTTCCTCACCGTAGCGTTTCGAAATCTCGCTGCCGGTCATCGCCCCGACCGTGCGGTGGACGTTGCGGATGGCGAGGTGAAGTTCGACCGGCTCCTGCCGTTCAAGCGCTGGCTGCACCGCCGGCAAAATTTCTGTATGATCAAGCGTCTCTTCCAAACGATGGTTTTGCCCTTTGATGCAAGTGCGCGGTCCATCGACTTGGTACAGAAGACGCGACAGATCGAGATGTTTCGCTTTCCAATGCGCTTTCGCCCGCTCGCTTACCTTCAAGACATCGACGCGGCCGACCATTTCGTCGATCGTGCGGAAGCCGAGCTCCGCCATAATTTCCCGCACTTCTTGAGCGACAAAGTACATAAAGTTGACGACATGTTCTGGCTTCCCGGTGAATTTTTTGCGCAGTTCCGGATTTTGCGTCGCCACGCCGACCGGGCATGTATCCAAATGGCAGACGCGCATCATGACACAGCCTAAAACGACGAGCGGTGCCGTCGCAAATCCGAATTCTTCGGCCCCAAACAGCGCCGCCATCACAACGTCACGGCCGGTCATCAATTTGCCGTCGGTTTCTAGAACGACGCGGTCGCGCAACCCATTGAGCATGAGCGTCTGATGCGTTTCCGCCAAACCAAGCTCCCACGGCAGGCCGGCATGTTTAATACTCGTTTTCGGCGAAGCGCCCGTGCCGCCGTCATAGCCGCTGATGACAATGACATCGGCGTTCCCTTTCGCCACGCCAGCGGCGATCGTGCCAACGCCGGCTTTGGCGACGAGCTTCACGCTGATGCGCGCATCTTTGTTGGCGTTTTTCAAGTCATAAATGAGCTGGGCCAAATCTTCAATCGAGTAAATGTCATGGTGCGGCGGCGGCGAAATGAGCTCCACCCCTGGCGTTGAGCCGCGCACTTTGCCGACCCACGGATACACTTTGTTGGCCGGAAGCTGCCCGCCTTCACCCGGTTTTGCTCCTTGGGCCATTTTGATTTGCAATTCATCGGCATTGACCAAATAATGGCTTTTTACGCCAAAACGTCCGGACGCCACTTGTTTGATCGCGCTGCGGCGCCAGTCGCCGTTTTCATCTTTCACATAGCGGGCCGGGTCTTCGCCGCCCTCGCCGCTGTTGCTTTTTCCGCCGATCCGGTTCATGGCGATCGCCAGCGCCTCATGGGCTTCCTGGCTGATCGAACCGAACGACATGGCCCCTGTTTTAAAGCGGCGGACGATCGACTCGACCGGTTCGACTTCCTCAATCGGCACCGGTTGCCGGCTCGAATCGAAATCGAACAAATTGCGCAAGAACGTCAACTGTTCTTCATTGGCCAGTTTCGAATATTGTTTATAGAGATTGTAGTCGTTTTTCCGGCACGCCCACTGCAGCAAATGGATCGTCTTCGGGTTGAATGCATGATGTTCGCCGTTGCGCCGCCATTGCAACTCGCTGCCCGTATCGAGCACATCGTCTTCATGCCGCGCGCCGAAAGCGGCTTCGTGGCGCATTTTCGCTTCTTTTGCAATTTCCGCAAGCCCGATGCCGCCAATTTGCGATGCCGTGCCGGTAAAGTATTCCTCAATGACATCGTTGCCGATGCCGACCGCTTCAAAAATTTGTGCGCCGCGGTAGCTTTGCACAGTCGAAATCCCCATTTTCGACATCACTTTGACAACGCCGTCAACGGCTGCCTTCATATACGTTTTCACCGCTTCACGGTAAGACAAGGCGATCGTGCCGTTTTCTGACGCTTGGCGGATCGTCTCGAGCGCCAAGTACGGGTTGATGGCGTCCGCCCCGTAGCCGATGAGCGCCGCAAAATGATGCACTTCACGCGCTTCGCCGCTTTCGACCAGCAGGCTGACGTTCGTGCGCGTCCCTTTGCGGACAAGGTGTTGATGAAGCCCGCTTACCGCCAGCAACACCGGAATCGCCACATGCGTTTCATCGACGCCGCGGTCGGACAACACGAGGAGCGCCGCGCCGTTTGCAATGGCTTCATCCGCTTTGGCAAACAGCTCATCAAGCGCCTGTTTCAAGTCATCCGTAAACAGCGTCGGCAACACCACACAGGCAAACTCCGGATACGGATTGGCTTTTAACGCCGCCAGTTCCTCGTTCGTCAACAGCGGCGTCTCAAGGCGGATGCGCCGCGCCGCTTTGGCGTCCGGATGCAAAATGTTCCCTTCTTTGCCAAGCAACGTCATCGTTGACGTGACGACATATTCGCGAATCGCATCAATCGGCGGATTTGTCACTTGGGCGAACAGCTGCTTGAAGTAGTTGAACAAACTTTGCGGCCGCTCCGACAGCACGGCAAGCGGCGCGTCCATGCCCATGGCGCCCGTCGGATCTTTCCCTTCCGTCGCCATCGGCAAAATCGTTTTTTCCACATCTTCAAACGTGTAGCCGAACGCTTTTTGCAGTTTGACAAGCTGCTTCGGCGCTTCGACGTCCTCCGGAATTTCCAGATCGCCAAGCGTGATCATTTGCTCGTTGATCCATTGGCGATATGGCTTTTCATGAGCCATTTCTTCCTTGATTTCCTGGTCGGAGATGATGCGCCCTTGCTCGAGGTCAACCAAAAGCATTTTCCCCGGGCTCAGCCGTTCCTTATATAAAATGTTGTTCGGGTCGACATCAATGACGCCGACTTCGGATGAGAAAATAATGTAGTCGTCTTTGGTGACGTAATAGCGGGCCGGACGCAAGCCGTTCCGGTCCAAAATGGCGCCGATTTGCTTGCCGTCGGTGAACGAAATCGCCGTCGGTCCATCCCACGGCTCCATGAGACAGCTATGGTACTCGTAAAACGCCTTTTTCGCCCCGTCCATCTGCTCATCCCAAAACCACGGTTCCGGAATGAGCATCATCGCGACATGGGCCGGCTTCCGGCCAGCAAGAACGAAAAATTCGAACGCATTGTCCAAAATCGATGAGTCGCTGCCGTTTGTATCCAAAATCGGCACGACTTTTTCCAAATCCGCGCCGAACGCTTCGGACACAAATTGTTTCTCGCGCGCCGCCATCCAGTTGACGTTGCCGCGCAGCGTGTTGATCTCGCCGTTATGGATCAAGTAGCGGTTCGGATGGGCCCGCTCCCAGCTCGGAAACGTGTTCGTGCTGAAGCGCGAGTGCACGAGAGCAAACGCCGAACGGAACCGTTCATCTTGCAAATCCAAATAAAACGCATCGATTTGTTCCGGCGTAAGCAACCCTTTATAAACGATCGTCCGGCTCGAGAAGCTCGCTACATAGCACTCGTTGTTTTCCACACATTTTTCGAATTGTTTGCGGATCACATACAGCTTCCGTTCAAACGCCAACTCATCAGCCACGTCATCACTTGCCGCGACAAACACTTGGCGGATGAACGGCTGGCTTTGCCGCGCCAGTTTGCCAAGCTTTTCACGATCAACTGGAACTGTCCGCCATCCGAGCAGCCGTTGCCCTTCTTGAGCGACGATCTCATTGAACATCGATTCATAGTACGCCCGTTTCGCTTCCTCTTCCGGCAAAAAGAACATCCCGACCCCGTAGCGCCCTTTTTCCGGCAAGTTCATCCCGCCGCACACCGCTTGAAAATACTCATGCGGAATTTGCGTCATAATGCCCGCGCCATCGCCCGTTTCCGGATCGCTCCCTTGTCCGCCGCGGTGTTCAAGCTGGCGAAGCATATGAAGTGCCTTTTTGATAATGTCGTGCGACGGTTTTCCTTTCAAATGCGCATAAAACCCGATCCCGCATGCATCATGCTCAAATTCCGGGCGATATAACCCTTGCGCTTCCGGTAATCCGTAGTGTTTCATGCTGCCTTCCCCTCCCGTTCCGAATTGTCTGTAATATTCATTGTAGTTTTCAAAATTAATATAAACAATATATAATTTAGATAAAATCCATCTCTTTTTGCGATCAATCAAAAGGAGGGAGAAAAATGGAGCTGCGGCAACTGCAATATTTCGTGGAAGTCGCCCGGCGCGAACACGTCTCCGAAGCCGCCGACGCCCTCCATGTCGCGCAGTCGGCGATCAGCCGGCAAATTGCCAACCTCGAAGCGGAGCTTGGCGTGCAGCTGTTTGAACGGGAAGGGCGAAACGTGAAGCTCACCCCGATCGGCCGCCATTTTTTGCCGCACGCCGAAGCGGTGTTGAAGGCGGTCGAGGATGCAAAGCAACAAATCGAAGAGTATTTGGACCCGGAACGCGGAACGATTAAAATCGGGTTTCCGACAAGCCTGGCAAGCCACATGATGCCGATGGTCATCTCCGCCTTTAAAGCGGAACACCCAAACGTCTCGTTCCATCTCCGCCAAGGGTCGTACTATTATTTAATCGAAGCGGTGAAAAAACGGGAGATCGACCTTGCCTTTCTCGGACCGATTCCGGTTCGTGAAATCGGCATTAAAGGAGAAATTTTGTTTTCCGAACCGTTTGCCGCCCTCCTGCCGAACAGCCATCCGCTCGCCCGCCGCGACCGGATCGTATTGAACGAACTGCGCCATGATCCATTTGTAACGTTTCCAAAAGGATACATTTTGCATCAAATCGTTATTGACGCTTGCCACCAAGCCGGATTTTCGCCCAACATTTCATCGGAAGGCGAAGATCTCGATGCCATTAAAGGGCTTGTCTCCGCTGGCATCGGCGTGACCCTCCTGCCGGAAAGCGCCTTGTCGGAAAGCCTCCTTCGCTACGCCGCCAAAGTGCCGATTGAGATGCCGCAAGTAAAGCGAAACGTCGGCATTATCATTTCCGACCACCACGAACTCGCTCCGTCGGTGAAAGTGTTTTACCAGTTTGTGAAAGACTTTTTCGCGGAGCTCGAGCGGTATCAATTGAGGGGGTGAACGCTCCCCCGCCTACGCTCACGTCGAAAAACGGATTCGAGATCACAAAAAAAAGACGCAGGTGCTTCACTCTGCGTCTTTCCTTTCTTCTTCTGCACACTTCCCCTTTCCGTCGCCTTCACTCATCAAGGATCATTCAAAAAGAAGATGTGGAGAGCACCAAGTTCGGACGCTGCTTCCGTTCGATTGCGTCCGAACGTCATCCTAACCGCACGACCGTCCGGCCGCGCAGCTCGCCGCGCAAAATGCGCTCAAGCGCTTGCGGCAATTCAGCGAGCGAAATTTCTTGAACAATCCGCTCCAAATCTGGCTTTAAGTCGCCAGCGAGCCGCTCCCAAATGCGCAAACGCAAATCCATTGGACAATAGACGGAATCAATGCCAAACAAGCTGACGCCGCGCAAAATGAATGGATGGACGGTTGTCGGCACCTCGACGCCGCCTGTCAACCCGCTCACCGCCACCGCTCCGCCGTAGCGGATGCGGCTTAACACCGTCGCCAGCGTCCGGCCGCCGACCGGGTCGACCGCCGCGGCCCAGCGCTGCTTATCAAGCGGACGAATGCGTTCAGCCGTGACGTCTTCGCGCATCAACACTTCCTTGGCGCCGAGGGCGCGCAAATAGTCGTGCTCCGCCGTTTTGCCTGTGCTCGCTTCCACCGTATAGCCGCGCTTCGATAGCATCGACACGGCCAGACTCCCGACGCCGCCCGTCGCCCCCGTGACAAGCACCGGTCCGCGTTCCGGCGTCAACCCATGCTCCTCAAGACGGTGAATGGACAGCGCCGCTGTAAACCCAGCCGTCCCAATCGCCATCGCTTCTTTCAACGTCAACCCTTTTGGCAGCGGCACGAGCCAATCGCCATGCAGCCGGGCGTACTCGCTGTAGCCTCCGAAATGCGTCACGCCGATTTCATAGCCAGTCGCAATCACCTCATCCCCTTCGCGGAAACGCGGATGGTGCGACGAAACAACCACCCCGGCCAAATCAATTCCCGGCACAAATGGATACGTTTTCACAATTTTGCCGTCCGGAATGGACGCCAATCCATCTTTGTAGTTGACGCTTGAATAATGGACGCGGACAACGACGTCTCCTTCCGGCAAATCATCCATGGAAATCGTCTGCACACCGGCAGTAAATTCTGTTTCGGTTTTGTTGACAACGAACGCTTGAAATACGGACATCATTCTCTCCCTTTCCCATACATTTTTCACTCATGTCATTCGACAACCAAACGCCAGATTCCTTTTCTGAACCAAAAAGCCCCTCACTTCCACCTGTGAGCGTAAGCGAACGATGAATAAACGTCTAATGAAAGGTCCTCCCTACACTTCCTTGATTTCTTTTGGTACACTGTAAACAAGCGTATCTTTAAAATGAAAGAGGGTGGAACAATGGGCAATATCCCTGACTCGAACAAAATTTACACGTACGCTGACTGGGAAACGTGGGAAGGCCGCTGGGAACTGATAAATGGAAAAGCCTATAATATGACACCTGCTCCATCTTCGGAACATCAATTTGCCGTCGGAGAATTGTATTTTGCTTTGCGCCATTTTTTCCAAAACAAACATTGTTATGTCTTTATGGCGCCGTTTGATGTATTCCTTAGCAAAAATGAAACGTATGAAACCCCTGATGACATTGTCCAACCCGATATTGCCGTGATTTGCAATAAAAAACAGATTGTCCAAAAAGGATGTTACGGGGCGCCTGCACTGGTTGTTGAAGTTTTGTCACCTTCAACCGCTTTAAAAGATTACAACGAAAAATTTTACACGTACCAACACTATGGCATTGCAGAATATTGGATCGTCGATACGGCTAACAAAATGATTCATGTATACCATTTGCACGAAGGAGCCTATCAACGGCATGCCACATACGGGCAACAAGACACGCTGCATTCCGCACAATTTGAGGACTTAGCTATTCCACTAACGTATGTATTTGGATGGAGTTAAAACGGTTCTGACCATTCAGTGTTCATGATCGATCTTTCGTCAAACGCACAGGAATCGATGATCGGGCAGCCGGCCCTAAGGCAGATGTCTAAGAATCTCCCATCTCGAAACCGGGAGAACGTCCAACCCTAGCGACAGCGGCCTGCTTCTATGTTTTTCCGAATGTCTGCACGAAGGCAAACAAAACGCCAGCCTGTCGATCCGGCTGACGTTTGTCGTTCTTCTTATTGAATGGCCGCTAGCGCCCCGCTCAAGACGCGGACCACAAACGAAAGTTCATCATCCGTGATGCAAAGCGGCGGCGACAAGGTGAGCACGTTGTTGTACCCGGCGACTGTCGTTCCGTTTTTGCCGATGATGAGGCCGTTCTCTTTGCATCGATGGATCACTTGATTGACAAGCGACACATCGAGCGGCTCTTTCGTCGCTTTGTCAGCGACAAGCTCAATGCCGACAAGCAGCCCTTTGCCCCGCACATCGCCGACATACGGGTGGCCGGCTAGGTTCGTTTTGAGCTCATCAAGCAGCCATTCCCCAGCCTCGCGCGAGCGGTCAAACAGCCGCTCTTCCTCCATAATCTCGATGTTTTTCAGCGCCACCGCGCACGAAGCCGGGTGGCCGCCAAACGTATTGACATGGCGGAAGTAGTCGTATTCATCCGTTCCCTTGAACGCTTCATAAATCTCTTTTCGCACCGCCGTTGCCGCCAGCGGCAAATACGCGCTCGTAATGCCTTTTGCCATCGTGATGATGTCCGGCTTGACGCCGTAGTGTTGAAATCCGAACGCCGCTCCCGTCCGGCCGAAGCCGCAGATGACTTCATCGACAATCAGCAAAGCCCCGTGTTTTTCACACACTTCTTTGACCGCTTTCATATACCCGTCCAGAGGAATGAGCACACCGCCCCCGGTGATGATCGGCTCCATAATGACGGCCGCAATCGTTTCACTCAACTCCCACGTCATGACATCATCAATGGCCTTGACCGCCCGCAACCGGCGCGGGTCATCCGCCGCATCCGGGTCGCGGTACACATCCGGCGGCGGCACGTGGATGAACCCTGGCGCGAGCGGTTCGTATTTGTATTTCCGTTGCGCCTGCCCGGTCGCTGAGAGCGCCCCCATCGAATTCCCATGGTACGCCCGGTAGCGGGAAATGATTTTGTACCGGTGATGCTCCCCGCGTTGCTGATGGTATTGGCGGGCGATTTTAAACGCCGTTTCGTTCGCTTCCGACCCGCTGTTGGAAAAGAAAATCACATACTCATCGCCTAACAGTTCGTTGAGCTTTTCCCCGAGCTGAATCGCCGACAAGTGGCTTTGCGTCAACGGGAAATACGCCAGCGTCTTCAGCTGCTCATACGCCGCTTCGGCGAGTTCCTCGCGCCCGTAGCCGACGTTGACGCACCAGAGCCCCGCCATCGCATCCAAATACTGATGGCCAGCTGCATCCGTCACCCAGCAGCCTTTCGCTTCGGCGGCAATCAGCGTTGCTTGTGGGTTATATGGCTTCATCGAATGCCAGATATATCGGTCATCTTTGTCGAGCCACAGTTGGTGGGTTTGTTCAGTTTGCATGATTCTCTGCCCCTTTCACCCAACACAGGTTAAAAATCAAACCGGGAAGTAATCATCTTTTTGCGCGTGTAAAAATTCACGCCATCTTTTCCATTCACATGAAGATCGCCGTAAAACGAATCTTTCCAGCCAGAGAACGGGAAAAACGCCATCGTCGCCGGCACGCCGACGTTAATGCCCAACATCCCCGCATCGGCCTCTTCACGGAATTTCCGGACGGCCTTCGCATCCTTTGTATAAATCGTCGCCCCGTTCCCATACCGAGACTTCCGAATATAGCTGAGCGCTTCATCTAAATCATTGGCCCTCAGCAAACTTAATACAGGTGCGAAGATCTCTTCTTTCGCGATCGTCATATCCGGGGTGACATAATCAAAAATCGTGGGACCTAAAAAATTGCCTTCGGGTCTATCATCCATTTCCTTTCGCCCATCGCGCAGCAATACCGCGCCCTCTTCAATCCCCTTCTGAATGTAGCCTAGCACCTTTTCACGGTGAGACTGCCGAATGACCGGGGTTAATAACACTTCCGGATCCATACCACCTGTAAATTATCACTTTATTTCCGCACAAAAAAGACTCTTTTTTGCACATTCCTTCGGAATATCCCTCTCCCCCTTTCCGAAAGAATGTGCTAAATTTTTTGTGAATTATTTCAGAATGGGACATGGGTGATTTCC